>NZ_CAMHZX010000001.1:300000-600000 GCF_946190285.1 Streptococcus mitis
TTCTTTTGATCCATCTCTTGAACCATCATTGACTAGAAACACTTCTATATCGGTATAAGTTTGACATTGAATACTCTCTAAACATTCTTCAAGATAGTCTTCAACGTTATAAACAGGAACAATGACACTAATCATAAATAGGCTCCTATTAAATTTTCCATTTTTTTCGAATTTCTAAATATCTTAAATACAACGGATAATATAAACTTAAAAAATATTTTGGTGAATAGCTATACCATCTTAATAATTTACTAGAATTGAAAATATCTGATGATTTCTTAGCTATTTCAAAATAGTTATCAATTGCATCAACATATAACTGATAATATGGATGTCCAACTCTTATGTTATACTTTTTAAAATGTCCAATACCAACTAAAAATAACATATTTCCTACATAAGGTAACCAATTATCTTCTCTAAATTCCTCTAATAATTTTTCGCCAACTTTAAAAATATCAAGATTCTTTTCTGAATATGTCTGATTCATTGTACTAGAAGGATGATATCGATAATAATAACCAATATAGTCAATTTTTCTCATTCTATGAATATATTTTAAAGAGACGATTCCAGTATAAAAATCTTCATAAATTAAATTTTCTAAAAATGGAACTTTCTCCACTATTTTACGGCGATAGAGTTTTGCGACAGGGCTCCAACTTACTCCATGATTAAAACATTCATATAACGCTTCATTTGAATCCAATTCTTTAACATCAATTACTTTTTTTTCTAAATTTAAATATTGAATATCTTCGGTTCTATTACATTCTACAATATCAATTCCATCAGACATATACTTCTTTAATTGTGTCAACAAATCAAACTTTACTATATCGTCACTATCAATAAAAACGATGAATTCTCCTGTAGACTCAGCAACGCCTCTATTTCTTGCAATACTCTGTCCTTGGTTTTCCTGATTTATTAAGCGAAAACGAGAATCTTTCCTACAATATTCCTCACAAATTTCTTTTGAGTAATCAGTAGATCCATCATTGACTAAAATAACTTCAAAATCTGTGAAAGTTTGCTGCCTTATACTCTCTATACATTCTTCCAAGTATTCTTCCACATTATAAACGGGGACGATAATGCTAATCATTTTTATTCTGACATCTCCTTTAAAATTTAGTGTATTACCCTATATATTCAGGCAATCAATTTTTTCCTATATGTAATTTATCATTTAGATGATTCATTACTTTTTTAGTAGATATCCAAATCTTTTGTATACTTGTATAAATGGGATGAGTAATCGTTGTATAATATTTTGGAGCAAGTAAGTACAGTCGCAATAAACGATATTTCTGGACAACTTCCTTGGATTGCTTTGCTATAAAAGCAGCGTTTCGAATAAAATCTTCATATAAATCGACATATGGATTCTTCTTATTTATTCCATCTTTTAAATAGTGTCCATGACCAAGATAAAACATAAAATATCCAATATAAGGAAGCATATCTTCATCATCTTTAAAAGAATCTATTAACTGATTTCCCACTTTAAAAATATCTAAATCTTTTTCATTAAAAGGTTTCGTCATAATACTATTTGGACGAACTCGATAATAATAACCAATATAATCAACAACTACTATTTTTCGAATATGTTTTAAATAATTTATTCCTGTAAAAACATCTTCGTAAATATAACCTTCTAAAAATGGTATCTTTTCAACAATTTCTCTTCTATATAATTTTGTAAAAGCACAAAACTTCACTTCTTTAAATGATATACATTTTATAATGGATTCAGGTGAATTACCTTCGAAAACAACTTGAATCGGTTTATTCTTCTGTAATTCTTCTTTATTTTGAGTTAAATTACATTCTACTAAATCCACATCAGCCTTCATATATGAGAGTAATACTTCTATAATATTCTCTTTAACAACATCATCACTATCGACAAACATGATGTATTCGCCAAGGGATTCTTTCACACCACGATTTCTGGCTACACTTAGACCTTGGTTTCCTTGATTAATTAACTTGAAACGACTATCTACCAGGCAAAATCGTTCGCAAATCTCTTTTGAGGTGTCTGTTGAACCATCGTTTACTAAGATGACTTCAATATCTGTATAAGTTTGATGTTGAATACTTTCTAGACATTCTTCCAGATATTCTTCCACGTTATAAACTGGAACGATTACGCTAATCATAAAATAATTACCTTCTCATTTATTTTTATTCATCGAGCTTTACTTCTTTAATACCATTTTTGAATTTCCAAATTGCATAATAGATTGGGAATACGATTGAATTATAATATTTTGGGCAAACATTATAGAGCTTAACTAAGCGAGACGATCTAGCTAACTCTGGATTTTTCTTTGTTAATATTACATACTCTGCTAATTTTTGATTATAAAATTCTGCGTATGGATTTCCTTTTTCGATATAATCTTGATAATGCATCGTTGCTACATGCACTAAGAAACTACCAATATAAGGAAGAAGTTCTTCCTTATCAGAATACAAGTCTATCAATTTATCGCTGACAGTAAATACATCTAGATTTTTCTCTGTAAATTTTCGATGCATCGTACTAGATGAATGTTGACGGTAATAATAACCTACATAATCGATTTTAACAATCTTTCTGATATATTTAAGCATGCCAATTCCGCTATAAATATCTTCAAAAATGAGCCCTTCTAAGTAAGGGACAGCTTTGACAATAGCACTTCTATAGAGCTTTGTGACTGGATTGACACTTAGTAGGTGGTTAGGGACAACTTTCACTGCTTCTTCAGAATTTCCCTTAAAAAGGATTTTTGTATCTCGAAACTTTTCTGCCAAGAATTTCTTTTTATGTACGGTGAACTGACTTTCTACAATATCTACGTCACCACTCATATAGTTCATTAAGGTTTCTAAATAATTCGGTAGGATCATGTCATCACTATCAACAAATGCAATGAATTCGCCTCTTGAAGCTGTTACACCTGTATTTCGTGCAACACTTTGGCCTTGGTTGCTTTGATTGATTAATCGGAAACGCTTATCTGCTTGGCAATAACGCTCACAAATAGCTTGTGAACCATCTGTTGAACCATCATTGACTAAAAGGACTTCAAGGTTTGTGTATGTTTGATTTTGAATGCTGTCTAAACACTCTTTCAGATAAGTTTCCACATTATAAACGGGTACGATTACACTAATCATTCTTTATCCTAACCTTATTTCCTTAATCCAATTTCATCCAAAAGTGTCTTTGTAAAATCTTTTTGAATAGCATTGACTCTATTATTGACTTTTTTTCGTTCTTCAATATAAGTATCTTCAGATTTCATGACACTCTCTAGGAATTCTAATAAGTCATGTGAATCACGAATGACACTCCCCACCATTAAACTCTTCACATCATCAAATACAAAACCACGTTTGTCCTTATATTCTTCGAAATCATTAATGGTAAATGCCACTGGTCTATTTAATAAATAATAATCTAAAAATACTGAAGAGTAATCAGTAATTAATGCGCTAGTAGTCCCTAAAAATGTATATAAAGTCCCATACTGCTCACTAATGATATCTTCTGACAATAGATGAATGGTCGAATAATTCATTTCAAATTTCAACTGAGACTCCTCAAGAGGGTGAAGTTTAATGTAAAGTTGATACCCATAGTTTGAGAGTAGTACTTCAATGTTTTGAAAATCCTCTTCTTCTAAAGAAAATATCAATGCTGCTTGGCTATCATGATAATTTTTAGAATTGCGGTATGTTGGCATCCAGATGATTTTCTTCTCTTTTTTCTCTTTAAAGAGCTCATCATTTCGAATATTGCCAACAAGAAGCATCTGCTCATCTTTAGCATTAAAAGCAGCTTTCATGATTGGAGTAAATAATTCCGAAGAGGAGACTAATTTTGTAAAAAAATTATAGTCAATTTTTTCCATTCCAACTTCAAGATTCCCAATTTTTTTCAAGGGCATTCCATGCCACAAGTTGACAACCATCTGGTT
The DNA here is from genome assembly GCF_946190285.1 of Streptococcus mitis. Lineage (GTDB taxonomy): Bacteria > Bacillota > Bacilli > Lactobacillales > Streptococcaceae > Streptococcus > Streptococcus mitis_CP. Next base: position 303,981 of record NZ_CAMHZX010000001.1, read on the forward strand.
TGGTGCAGGTTTAATAGGATACTTACCAAATGAATAGAAAAAATATTTAGATGTTAAAAAATAAAAGAAACCTCGATAAATAGAAACATACTTTACATCATGTTCTTTGTCTAAATGATAAAAATCATTAGATGCACAAACAATTTCATATGCTTTGTGATAGCCATTGTCCACTAAATAGTGATAGAGTGTTCTAAGATTATCTCTAAATCCCCAGTTAGAATACAGAACAATTCTATTCCTTTTCTTGGGAATCATTTTATTTATCTTATAAGTAAAATCACTAACTTTAAAAAGTAAGGGTTTTAAATAGTTGATCATTCTCTTTTTAAACCTTGCTTATAAATTTCTTTTAAATTTTGAACATTTTCTTCGATGTCAAATCGCTTTAGGTGTTCATTCAGCTGTCGTTGCTTCTCCTTGATAGGCGCCTTTTCTATATAGTTTACCCATTTATCCTTATCTAGAGGCATAGCTGTACAGAGTTCACCAACTATCTGAGTTGTTGGATCAATTGTTTCATTCATGATAATATTGATTCCAGAACACTGAGCTTCTACCAGTACGATTGGGAAACCTTCATACAAAGAGGGAAAGGCAAAAATATCAAAGGCTGAATAAAATTTATGAACATCTTCTCTTTTTCCTGTGAAGATGATATTCTTCAATTCATTACTTTTTCCTTCTAGAATTGAACGATCTGGTCCTTCACCAACAAAGAAAAAAGTAATGTCAGGTAATTCTTTAGCAATTTCAATCAAAAAACTCTGGTTTTTGAAGGGATTTAAAATGCCAATCATACCAACTACTTTTTTATGTTCAGCTATATGAAACTCTTTGCGAATTTCTTCTCGAAAAGTTGGAGAAAACCGATACTTGTTGATGTCAATTGCATTTGGAAGGATTTGAAATGATTTCTTTCCAAATATCTTAACTCCAGCTAATTGGCCACAAGAGATACGATGGGTCGCATTTTTCAAAGCCAAAAAGACCAAAAATCGATTGCGAATACTTTTTAACCAAGTGTCTGAAAATTGGCTACTATGATTGTGGTAAATCCTAACTGGGACACCATTTTTCCGAGCATAGTAATTATGTATAAAAGCGGTTATAGGATTATGGACATGGAGAATGTCAATCTTATTCCTTTCATAAAAGTGTCGGCACTCTCTCGCATAGGCAAATAGTTTAGAGATCTTTAGAGCTGGAAATACAATGCGTTTGATTTCTTTTTCATCTAGGTATTGATTAAATGGGAAATGAGCGTCTCCATTTGACTCGCCCACCATATATTCAAACTCTTGATCATCAGTTGGGATATGATTCTTTATAAAACTTTGTACTCCGCTCATGGTATTCCTTACACCGCCTGTTACATGTATGACTTGATATTTCATTCTAGTTTCCTTGATTCAAATCATTCTTTATCTTAGAGGTTGAAATTTCTTTTGTTCGTGGTAGGTAAACAACTTCTATTCCCAAATCACTTAAATAATCAAACTTGCCCTGCCAATCATCTCCAATGACAAAGACATCAGCATGATACTTTTGGATGTCTGAGATTTTTTGATCCCAATTTTCTTCTGGTATGACAAGATCCACATATCTGATAGCCTCTAATAGCGATTTTCTTTCTTCGTAATCAAAATAACATTCTTTATTTTTTTCTAGTCTATTAAATTCATTGGTGGATAATCCTACAATGAGATAATCTCCCAAGGCTTTTGCCCTTTTTAAGAGATTAATATGACCGTAATGCAATAAATCAAATGTTCCGTATGTAATGACTCTCTTCATATCTTCCTAATCACCTCTACATCTTCTCTCATTTTTTTCTTATAGACCCATTTCCTAACTGAATTCGGAAGAATTCGAACCGCATTACGAAGGAAAATATTTCTAAGAAATTCTACTAGACTAATGTCTCTTCTACGATAAAAATCTAATTGGAGCATAAAGTCAGTCTTTACATACAAGAAACCACCTCTCCGCAGATAGCTAGAATCGTTTGTCTGCATGACAACTAAAGGTTCCTGGATATTCAAAAAATCCTTAGTTGGATTATCGTGTAACAATCTCATTGTGAGGTCATAATCCTCTAGATAGCGGAACTTACGATAATTACCAGCCTTCAAGATATATTTTTTTTTCATCATACTCGATGGATTATTAAAGGGATTTCTCATTTTCGAATATTGACGAATTTCGGCTGTAGTTTCTGGTACTTTCTTTAAGGCGGTAAACTCTGTATTTTTCTCTAGGATATTCGAACCAACCATGATGAGGTTGGGATTTTTTTCAAAGGCTGCTAATTGCTTCTCAAACCTTGTTTCTAGAGAATAATCATCACTATCCATTCTTGCAATGAATTCTGTTTGGCATTGATTAACTCCAAAGAGAGAGGCTGGTCCTGAGCCTAAGTTTTCAGGTAAATGGAAAACCTTTAAAACAGGGATTTCTCTCTGCAACTTTTCGATTTCTCTATCTAGCTCTTCTGGCAATGTACCATCACAAACTAAAATGATTTCTGCTGGTTTAATGGTCTGATGATAAGAGCTTAGTAAACTTTTCCTTAAATTTCTAGGAGTTTCTTTTTTATATACTGTAGTTAAAACTGAAAATTTCATTTTATACTCCTAAATCTAATTCCCAAATAACCAATCTACAATAACCGAACGGTAGGGAACAATGCTGTACCAGTCAATTTTAAAATAAACAATGACCAGAAAGATTGAAGCATAAATCAATGTTAGTAAATAAAAGAAAATCCACTGAACTTTTTTGTCATCTATTTTAGATAAAATCATGGGGATATATAGGCAAATAAAGGGGGTAAAGTAGTGTGCGAATCTACCAAAAAGGCTTGTTTGCAAAGTTGACGCGGTTAGCAAAAAGGTGATAAAGAATAGACTTCTTATATATTCTTCTTCAGTCGATAATTTTTTCTTTCTAATCACTGCTTCTCCAAAGACCAGAACTATTCCATACCAAATTGTTAAAAATACGGGTGCCCATTTATTGCTTTCTAAAAACCATGATGATTCCAGATAGGAAGTATACTGAGGAAAGAAAGAAATAAAGGTAGTGGCAATTTGTTTGATAAAAGGAAAGATGATAAGAAATAAAATGAACACAAACTGGTATGCTCTTTTGTTTAAAACGATTTTTTTAAGGGGGAAAAACAAGAGGCAGACGATACCAGATGTATGAAATAAGGGAGTTAATAAGATGAATATTGATGCTAAAATCTTCTTGTTTTTTACTAAGTAGTGAAATCCTAAAAAACTTAAAGCGATTGCTAGACCTTGTCTGATATTTGATAAGGAATAAAAAAAGAGTCCTAATGAGCTGAGGTAAATCAATAAACTCATGTAAACATTTTTAGAATGCTTATAAAAAACAAAAAACCAGAAAAATAAGGTTATAAAGGCATAGGCAAACAATAAAAATGTATAGTGAGAACTGAAGTTTCTTAGAAAAATATTACTTACTAAATAACCAATTTCAAATCGAGAACGAAATAGATTTGATAAATCCGGAAGTTGTAAGTCATTTGATTCAAAAATATGGATATAGGTTCCTAAATCTCCTCCTACACTAGAAGTACGAAAACCTGCAATTATTATAAAAAATAAAAAAGTTGGAAAAACAAGAAATCTTAACTCTTGTTCTTTATCCTCATATTTTAGTGAGAAAAAGGCAAGGAAAGAAATATAGACGAACATTAAAAGATAGATTGTCATTTTTTTCTTTATCCTTAGCCTTTCAAATAGTTAGTTAATAATAGTAATAATAGGTGTCTTTATGTGAATCTATTTTATTCATTATCACACCAAGTAGTTTTGCTCCAACATGATCTAATCTTCGTTTTGCTTCTATCACTTGACGCCGTTTTGAGCTCTTGATGTCTACTACCAGAAGGGTGGCATCAGCAATACTGGCTAAAACTTGAGCATCAGTTGCTGCCAGCAAGGGAGGTGTATCGATAATGACATAGTCATAAAAATCCTCAAATGCTCTTAGTGTTTCTTCCATAGAAGAACTAGCTAACATCTCAGATGGATTAGGTGGAACAGGTCCTGAGGTCAGCACATCAAAATTCACATCATTTATCGTCAAATGATTAATGGAATCTACACCTGACCTTTTTAATAGAAAGGTGCTTAATCCTTCAGTATTGTTTAGCTCTGTTAGCTTATGCTGGGTTGGTTTACGCATATCTGCGTCTATGATAATCACTTTTTTCCCTTGTTGAGCCAAAGAGGCAGCAAGATTGATACTGACTTCACTCTTTCCTTCGTTAGGATTGGCGCTTGTAATAACGATTAATTTGATATTTTTTCCGAATTCTGAGAACTGAAGATTACTTCTTAACGTTCTAAAGGACTCAGCTACGAGAGATTTGCTGTTATGGATAACTTCTATATACACGTTAGGCACCTTTCCTCTTTTTCTCCATAGTGGGTATCATCCCAAGAACAGATGTTCCCACTAACTCTTCTAAATCTTCATAAGAATCGATAGAATCACTCAATACATACTTAATGAAGATGATATTAAATCCAATGAAAGAAAATACTAGAATAGATACAAGAAGATTCTTCCATAAAACAGGGTAAACTGGAGAATTACTTCCCAGTGCTTCGGTTACAACTGATAAATTATCCCGTCCCAATCTGTCTGCTGTAAATTTTTTGTATTGAGTCACATACTCTTTTATATAACGTTCCCCTAAATCTCTATCTAGCGCTCTTACTGTTACTGTGACCAACTGAGAACCTGTGTCATTTGTTAATTTAACCGATTTGATTTTAGCAATTTCATCTGGAGACAAACCTAATGCTTTATTGGTATCTTCTTTTACTGGAGGAAGATCTGCTATTTCTAAATAAGTCTTAGCTTGTCTTTGAAAGAGATTTATGGCTTCAATTGTTTCTGTATCATTATTCTGACCATTTGTTTGGCTTGAAGTGTTCTTCATTATAAGCTTAGAGGAGACACTGTATATAGGAGAAATGATAAAAACAGTATATAGACCAACTGCTGTCGTCCCTATTAATGTAAAAAGGATTAGAAACAGAAACTTACTTTTAATTAAAGTAAAAATTCTGTTGATATTTTTATTGAAAATACTCATCTTTTATTTTTGTCCTTTACTTTTCTTCCCTATCTGAATTATCTAAATCCATGTCCATTAAAAATAACTTTAATTGTTTTTAGTAAAATAAGGAAATCTAATTTAATACTTTCATTTCTGATATAGTAAACATCATATCCTAATTTTTCTTTTGGAGACAATTCGTAGCCACCATTTACTTGAGCCCAGCCTGTAATTCCTGGACGAACAGCCAATCGCTCATTAAAATCAGGAATATACTTTAAAAATTCGTTAACGAATTCTGGTCTTTCTGGTCGAGGCCCGATAATAGACATCTCGCCTTTAATAATATTAATAACTTGTGGAAATTCATCAATTCGAGTTCTGCGTATAAAACGTCCAATCTTCGTTATCCGTGGATCATTTTTTTCCGCCCATTGATATCCGTTCTTCTCAGCATCTAAATACATGGAACGTAGTTTGTACATTATGAATTTTTGTCCATTTAAACCAACTCTTTCTTGCATGTAAATGGGATTGCCACTTGATTCTATAACAATAAAAATACAAGCAATGAGAGAAATGGGGATTATTAAAATTAATAAAAATATAGAAATAAGAAGTCCTACCATTCTCTTGGCTCTTCTATAAATCATCATCTTCCTCCTAGATAATACACATAGATCGGTGTGTATTTAGTTAATATATATATATATATATATATTAACTAGGGCTAAAAAAACAGTATCATTATAAATATATATTCGTTATGTATAAATCGGATTTAAATATATCATTAAATGAGAAAATTATCAAACTTAAAGCGCGAAAAGTCAAACAATAATTATTTTTTAAAGTATAATGTTTGTAATAATTGACTGAGGATTCACTACAAATAACTCTGGTTCTTTTTCCTTTTGTGCTTGGTTCATAATTGACACCAAAAACAATGTGAGAGTGGATATCAATTATGTGATATTTGTATATATAATATAGGTTTGAGTTCTATAATGAAATCTCAACATATATATAAACGTTTTGAATAACCTATAAATATTAGTTTATACAGTTTGTTCTCCTTATGTTATTATACTATGAAACCTAAAAATAAGCTAGTTATTCTTATAATTTTTTAAAAGTTATCTAGTTTAATAAAGCATATATAAATAAAATAAGCGTGTTTTGTTTTCGAATAAATCTTTAGAGAATGATACTGGCTATTAAAACTAACACCTACCATGGCATTTCCACGGCAGGTGTTAGTTATATCAATAATCGTTTTAAAAATGGTTTGAGGCAGTTGCGGAGAATTCCTTCTATCCAGCTTTCTTGTGCCGATGATAAATGTTCTGACTGAAGGCTTTCTTTTAGAAAATCTCGGACTTGTTCTGGTGAGATTTCAAATTCAAAAGCTTTCATTTTATAGAAAAAGTCGATGAGATGATCGGACAGATACTCGGATGAAAAGGGAACTTCTCCATTTTTTCGATATTCTAATAAGAGGCGAGCAAATCGAGCTTTTTCTTCAGGAAGCTCACGGAAATAGGAATTGAGGAGCCAGGTCTGCTTCTGCTTTCTTTCAATTGGATCCTGAGCTGCAATTCGTTGATCTTTTTCCAACTCTTTTTGGTATTGCTTGGCCTTAATAGCCCGTTCTGTTCGATTTTTACCAAAAAGAATTTTCTCCCACTTGCGTTCTTCTTGAGTTAGGGTTTCTGTAAAGCCAAAATAATCTTGGTAGGCACGCTCTGCTGGTCCCATAGCTAGAACTAGATTGTCTGCATATTGCTTGGCGATTTTATCCCTCTTCTTGCGCTCTTTCTCTGCCTGGATACGGAGTTCTTGTTCGTAGTCAATTTTCTCCTTGCCTAGCTTGACAAGGTAGAGTTGATCATCCGGTTTTCCAAGTAAAAAGGGTTTGATACATTTTTCAAGGACTTCTTCCATGCGAGCCTTTTTCTTTGGCTCAGCCTTGGTCCAACTGCCACCTTGAAAGACTTCTAGGAAGAGATGGTAGTCTTTCTCAGGTGAGAACTGATTTCCACGATTGGGTTTAAAAACACCTTTTTCCCAGAGCCACTTTAGAAGTCGCTCGTCAAAGTCACTTTTATTGACCTTTATTTTTTCCTTTTTCTGGGCTTTTCTGGTCAGATTTTCAACCTTTCTGAGTAGTTTTTCTTCCTCCTCTAACTGCTGGTCAAGGGACAATCGATGAAAATGACGAACACAGTCGCTGCCGATTGGAAAGAGGCGTTGGCCTGTGACACCATTAAAGAGTTCATAAGAGTATTTGATGGCATTTCCACAGACACAATTGCTACGGCCGATGCCGTTAAAAATCAAGGAAACTTCATTCCATTCCTTGGTAGCTTGTTCCCAAGTATTAGCTTTTGAAGCCTGTAAAACCGCATCGTGCAGGGATTTTCTAACTGGAAGTGTCATGAGGTCTCCTTTCTAGATTATACTTTTACAACTTGAACCTCGTCTTTGCCGAGCAAAATCAAGTATTTTTCTATGTTTTCAATCGAATAGGCACGAGATAAGGCCTCTCCATAGAGGGCTAACTGACCACGATAGCGGTCTATGAGTTGACTTGGCCCATCATAGCGGTCTGTCTTGTAGTCGAACAGAACGATTCTATCCTCATAAAGTAGATAGCCATCCAAGATTCCACGGACAACGAAGTCTTCCTGACTCTTTTGGTCTCGTTTGAGCATGGAGAAAGGTTGCTCGCGGTAGAGATGGTCTGTATTGGCAAGAATTTCCTGACCAAGTGCTGTGTCAAAGAAAGCAAGAATTTTCGAAAGATTAATCTTGTCTCTGATAGCTGGGCTGGTTTGAACTTGTCTGAGAGTTTCTGTCAGGCTAGCAAGCGTTGGTCGCTGGCTGAGGTCCATTCTCTGCATCAGTTCGTGGGTGGCACTACCAATCTCAGCTCCTGTTACCTTTTCTTTGGTTGAAAAATCTGGCAAATCAAAGCTAATTTTCTTGTCTACTGACTGGCCTTGACCTGCAATCTCGACACCTTCCATATCCATAATTGGTTCGTAGAATTTCTTGATTTGACTTGGGGTTTGAACACTAGGAAGTTCAATGGCTGCACGGCGAAGAGTATTATAGACTTCCACTTCTTTCAGCATTTCAAGAGCTTCTTTGATGGTTTCTGACTGGCGATTGTCTACTTGGGAGCTATCTTGGAGAGGACTTTTGTTTTCCAACTCTCCGATAGCTTCTCTGGTCAACTGATCTTCTCCAACAAAACGATAGCTAAAGTTGAGATGATCCTTTGCAAACACTTTGCTGATAGCCCAAATCCAATCTTGGAAATTCTTGGCTTGCAGTCTAGTGTTGCTGTTTAGTTTTCCATTTTTAGCTGCTGGGTATTCCTTGGCTTCAAGCTTTTCGCGAGAACCCTTGCCGACAAGATAGAGCTTTTTCTCAGCCCTTGTCATAGCAACATAAAGAAGGCGCATCTGTTCTGAGTAGCTTGCCAGCTGTAATTCCTCTTCATTCTGCCTATAGGTCAGGCTAGGAATAGAGAGTTTGATGGTTTTAGGATAGTGGTCTTCTACTGCCCCCGTCTCCATTTTGGCAATATACTTGACACCTAGACCATTTTTACGACTGAGAATGACCTCTGACATAGAGTCTTGCTTGTTGAAGTCTTGATCCATATTGAGGATGAAGACGTAAGGAAACTCCAGCCCTTTACTTTTGTGGATGGTCATGAGTTCTACTGCGTCTTTTGGCGGTGCGACGGCCACGCTTGCCAAATCGTGCTGGGCTTCTAAAACTTGGTCAATCATACGAATAAAACGCGACAAGCCCTTGAAATTGCTCTTTTCAAATTGATCAGCACGCAGTGCTAGGGCATAGAGATTGGCCTGTCTAGCAGGACCATTTGGCAAAGCCCCAACATAATCATAATAAAAGCGGTCGTTATAAATCTTCCAAATCAGGTCATATAGGGAGTGGATTTTGGCATACAAGCGCCAAGAAGCCAAAATATCCATGAATTGCTTTAGTTTCTCAGCTAGAGCCGTGTGAATCAAGTTTTTCTGGCTTGTTAGCATTTTTTGTGCATTGATCAGTTTCTCATAGAGATTTTCTTGGACTTGATCCTCTGCTTTCTGAAGAGACAAACGTGCCAACTCGTCCTCATCAAAACCAAACATTGGAGACTTCATAAGGGCAACCAAGGCATAGTCTTGCAGAGGATTGTGAATGACACGAAGGGTGTCTAGCATGACTTGCACTTCTAGGGATTGGAGATAATTGTTTTGCTCTCCATCGGTTTTGACAGGAATCCCGTACTCAGACAGGGCGAGTAAAATTTGATCATTACGACTACGACTGGAGGTCAAAAGGGCAATTTCTTTAAAGGTAACACCTTGTTCCTGATGAAGTTTCAGAATCTCCTTGATGACTAATCGCATTTCGCCTGTTAGTTTCGTTTCTGTTTGACTCTCTTCTTCCTCACCTGTATCGTCCTTGTCGTAGAGGAGAAATTCTGCCTTGTTCTCAGGATTAGGAGTTAGTTTGCTATTGGCAAAAACAAGCTGGTGCATGCTGTCATAGTTGATTTCTCCAACCTCTTGGTCCATGAGACGTTCAAAGATATCATTGGTTGCTGACAGCACTTCTGAACTACTACGGAAATTTTCCTTGAGGAGAATCAGCTTTCCTTCTTCAGGATTTTGCGCATAGTGTTGGAATTTTTCATTAAAAATCTGCGGGTCTGCTTGACGGAAACGGTAGATGGACTGCTTGATATCTCCCACCATAAAGCGATTGTGTCCATTAGAAAGTAATTCCAGCATCCGTTCTTGAATATGGTTGGTATCCTGATACTCATCGACCATGACTTCATGGAAGCGATCCTGATAAGCCTCACGAACTTGCGGAAAATTCTCTAAAATCTCAATGGTGTAATGGCTAATATCAGCGAATTCAAAGGCATTTTCCTGACGTTTACGCTGACGATAAGATTCTACAAAATCACTCATGAAGGCTTGGAAGGTTTTAGCTAGTTCCCATGTATCTCCATGATAACGTTCTTGATAGTCGAGAATGGTTATCTGGTCTGACAGTTGTCCTAGTTTAGCAAACTGGGACTTTCTTTCTTCGTTGTAGGTATCAGCCAGGGGCTTCAAATCAGCCTTACGGCTGGCATTAGTCAAAGCTCGGCCGTTTTTCTCTTTCGAAATTGCGACAACACGCGCAAGCACCGCTCGATAAGCCTGGCTATCGGACCCTTGATTTAAGGAGGCAATTTCATCCAGAATCAACTGAACATTCTCTAGATAAGCAGCCTTTGGAAACTCCTTGGCATCATTATCCAGATGATAACGGAAGAAACTTTCCAAGTCCCAAAGGGCTTGCTGGATTTGTGTGGTCAGTTTTTCTTTTTCACTAGTAAAATCAGCTTTTTCAAAGCCTTTTAAGAAAGATTCACTCAGCCATTTATGAGGATTGCTGGTGGATTGGAGAAAGTCATAGATTTTATAGACCTGCTGGCGTAGCCCCCGTTCATCCTTGCCACGTCCAGCAAAGTTTTTCAGCAAATGACTAAAGATCTCTTTCTGTTTGCCTTGGTAATGGGCTTCAAAGACCTCATGAAAGACTTCATTTTTTAAAAGAAGTTGCTCGCTTTGGTTTTGTAAAATACGGAAATTTGGCGCAATATCAAGCAGATAACCGTGTTTGCCAAGGAATTTTTGTGTGAAAGAGTCCATAGTTCCGATAGCAGCGTTGGGTAGATCAGCCAACTGTCGGCCCAAGTGTTGTTTAAGCTCGACATCATCCGTTTTTTGGATCTGTTGGCTGATTTTCTTCTCTAAACGTTCCTTAAGTTCAGTCGCAGCCTTAACGGTAAAGGTTGAGATAAAGAGTTGAGAAATTTCGACACCACGTGCCAATTGATCTAGAATGCGCTCGGCCATGACAAAAGTCTTCCCAGAACCAGCCGACGCTGAGACAAGGATATTCTGACCAGAAGTGTAGATGGCTTCGATTTGTTCGGCAGTTTTCTTTTGTTCCTTGCTCGAATTTGCTTCTGCTTCTTGCAGTTTTTGAATTTCCTCCTCAGTTAAAAAGGGAACGGGCTTCATCGATTCAACTCCTCTCTTATTTTTTTAAACCAAGCTTGCTTGAGTTTTTCTCCGACCAGACGCTTGCCATCAGTTAAGTCCAACTTCTCTAGGAAACGGGCTTGGCCCAAGTGGTAATTGGCTTCAAATCCTGTGATGGCTTGGTGTTGCTGGACGTATGGGGCAATACTTCTGCCATTTTCTGTATAAGGATTAATGGCAAACTGGCCTGCTAAAATTTTCTCAGCTGCTTTCTTGTAAAGATGGGCATTGTAGTCCAGTAGGAGCTGGAATTCCTCATCTGTCAGCTGATTAGCCTTGTTTTTGTTGTAAAATTCGCCCAAATGACTACTTTCTTTTTCTAAAAAGAGTCCTTGGTATTTCATAGACTTGCTGGCTTCTACTACTGCACCTGCCAGACTTTTAACGGCCATCAAAGATTGGACAGGCTCAGCCATTTCCAAGTACATAGCACCGAAAAAGTTCTGCTCCCCTTCTCTTTTTAAGGCAGCTAAGTAGGTTGGCAGTTGAGAATTGAGTCCATTAAAGAAATGAGGAAACTGGAACTGAGTCAAACTGGATTTGTAGTCTACTACTCCTATCGCTCCATCAGCTTTCAATCGGTCAATGCGGTCAACCTTGCCTCGTACAAAGACACTGCGACCATTGTCCAATTGAATAAAGGCTTGCTCTTTTCCGCCAAAATTTGCTTCCTCTTTGATGGTTTCGATGGCTGGATTGTGTCGGAGAATATGGCCAGTCGTCCGTGCAACATCAAGCAAAACTTCCTTGGTAAACTGGGCTTCCAAACTTTCATGATAAATTGCTTCAAATTCGCGTTCTTGACTGGTTTCTTGAATAGCTTGTTCTAGACGGTTGTCAAAGGAACCTTCATCAGGCAACTGCAAGGCACGCTCAAAAATGCGGTGCAAGAAATTCCCATGACTACGAGCATCCGGACGCAGACGCAATTCTTCCTGCAAGCCTAGAACATAACGGAGGAAATAACTGTATTGGTTACGGTAGAACTCCGTCAAACCAGACGTAGACAGGTAAAACTCCTGATCAGTAGGATAGAGAGCTTGTAAGGTATCCTTAGCCAAGGGCTTACTGCTTGGACTGGTTGGAAGGGCAGGATTTTTCAGACCTTTTTGGTCAAGTTTTTTACCCATGACACGCGCTAGAACCTTAATAAATGTCAAATCTTGCTCAGTCTCACTCATTTCGCCCTGCTGGTGATAGGCAACCAGACTGGACAAAAGACTGTGATATGACCCAATATCCTCCTTAGACAGCCCTTTGTGATTCATCCTCTTCTCTTTCCTGCTAAATCCAAAATGGACTAGCTCTTGAAGATAAGCTGATTCCTTGCTTTCACTTTCGTTAAAAAGGCTTGGAGCTGACAAGACCAACTGCTTACGAGCAGAATTGACCAAGGAAAGCATAGTGTAGCGATTTTTCTTGAGGTTTTCACTGCTGGCAATCAGCAATTGAACGCCTTCTTCGGTTGCTTGGTTTAAGCTTTGTCTTTCTTCATCAGTTAAAAGACTGGTATTTTGCGCGATTTTTGGTAAATTGTCCTGAGTTAGCCCAATGGCGTAGACAAAGTCAGCAGTCAGTGGTGCAATCAAATCGTAACTCTGCACCAGAACGGTATCCACTGTCGCTGGAATGGTGCGATACTGAGACAAACTCATTCCAGAATGGAGCAAGGCTAGGAAGTCCTCTAGACTAACCTGTGAACCAGCAAAAACAGTCGCAAATTGTTCTAAAACATGACAGAAAGCCTTCCAAACTTCGGCTTGTCTTTCCTGTTCAAGAACTTCCATAGTGGCTGTCAAATCTTGTAACTGCTTGGACACCTCTCCTTCTTTTAGAAAAGAGTTCCACTTTTGCAAGAGATTTTCAGCCTTTTGTTTTCGACTGGAAAAGAGGGTTTCAAGAGGTGCTAAAATACGCAGACGAAGAGCATTTAATCGCTCTAAATTAAATTTTCCATGGTGGGATTTGGTAAAGGTTTGCTGAAAGGCTGGCAAGCCATTGATACCAAGATAACGGATATATTGCTCAAAAGCATCAATATCCGCTTGGCTAAGGTCAGTATATAAACCAGTTCTGAGGAGATTAATCAAATCTTCCTGACGGAAACGATAGCGTTTCAAAGCTAAAATAGATTCGACAAACTGTGTCAAGGGATGATGGGCCATGGATTCGCTTCTACCAAGATAGAAAGGAATCTGATACTGGTCAAAAATAGTTTTAAGGGATAATTGATAAGAAGACACATCTCCCAAGAGAATACGAAAATGCTTGTAACTCAGGTCGGAGTTCTCATGCAATTTCTGACGGATACTACGGGCAACTAACTCCAACTCTTCCTTTTGTGTCAAACAAGACCAGATTTGCAGATTTTCCCGGTCCTTATCATCGACCTCCAAAGTGAGCTCTGAAAAGTCATAAGAAGACTCCAACAATCGAGAGGCCTTATCAAAACTATCCATCTTATCATGAGTTTGAGAAGAGTCCTGTGCAGGTGTTTGGTATTTAGAGGCTAGATGATGGAGAAACTCCACACTGGCTTGGTAGAGATTACCCTCGCTAAAAGGACTGGTATAGGCTTTCTTACTAGCATAAGCCCCAATGACAATCTCAACACCCTTGCCATGAAGTAAGTCCACAATCCGCTCTTCCTCAGCAGAAAAACGAGTAAATCCATCAATAATCAAGGCAATTTGAGTAAAATCACTACTTACCTTGTCATTCTCAATAGCCTCAATCAAATGGGACAACTGACTTCCCTTAGCTAACTGCCCTTGATTGAGATAGGCGGTTACTTTCTCAAAAATCAAAAGTAAGTCTGCTCGCTTGTCCTCGTCAGTCAAACTTTCCAAGTCCAAAAAACTCATCTGAGCAGTCGTCATCTCGTGATAAAGATCAATCAACTGCTGGATAAACTGAGGATCCTGCTTAATCGCACCATAAACACGCAAGTCCTTGGGGTCAAGTTCCGCAAGGCACTTATAAAAGGCCATCCCAAGACCAATATCATCTAGACTAGTTTTAGCTGGTAAATCATTCAAGACCAGATAACGAGCCATTTGAGCGAAGCGCGTGACGGTAATCGCAAAAGAAGCCTGCTGGGACAAGCATTCCAGCACGGCGCGTTCCTTTTCAAATGAAAGAGAGTTGGGGGCGATGTAGAAGACCCGCTTGCCCGCAGCAACTAGCTCTTCTGCCTCTCTGGTTAGAATTTCTGTCAAAGAAGTCCGAATATCAGTATAAAGTAATTTCATCTCTGCCTCGTTGGAATTTTTCATTACCTTTTATTATACCATTTTTTAATTAAGCAATCCTGTAAATAATCAGTTCTTGCTCATCTGTTGAAAAGAAAATGCCGGAAAGTTCCGACATTGTTTTAGTAAGCTAACTTCCTGAAAATAGGAGTAACCACACATTCCAGAAGGCAGTGATATTGATGAGGATATGAACCACTATTGGATAATAGAGATTTTTAGTCATACGATACAATAGAGCCAAAATGAGACCTCCACTAGCATAAATGAAAAAAGCAAGAGGAGTTAAAGCAAAATTGACATGAATATAACCGAAAATAATAGCAGAAAGCAAAACATCTCCGTACCAAGGTGAGTTTTTGAAAAAGGTTGTCATAAGCACACCGCGATAAATCAATTCCTCAGCAATAGGGCCGATGAAGCAAGCTATGAGCAAAAAATAGGGTAACTCCTGTCGTCCCATCATTTCTATCGTTTCATTCAAAGAAATTTGATTTGAAGACGGGGATATGAAATAAGACAAGAGGAAGTCAGACATATACGAAATGATGTAGCCCAGTAAAAGATAGATAAAATATCTCAGCTGCCACTTGAAATGAAAAATGTTCTTTCCTGCAAAAACTAGTAGATAGATAACTGCTGACAAAAGAACTCCACTCTCCAACAAAAGCAGAATCTGAAAAAATTCACGACTTGCTGGTAGATAAGGCTTTGCGAGGTGATTGAAAATTCCCCAAAACCAAGTTGATTTGTAAAAAATTAAGGATAATGCTAGTAAAATCTGAATAACCTGTTTTTTCATCTTAAATTATCTGTTTTCCTTGACTAGATTATTGAATATAATTGTTTATTTAACTGTATAACAAATTTAGTATAGCATATATTAGCGAAATATCCTCTTCAAATCATGAATTGTTATCAAAACATCCTAAACTGTAAAATCAATTAGCCCCAAGCTTTCTATCAATTTCTTCTCTAAAATATGCTATAATAATACCAAAAGATAAAGAAGGAAGTCTTATGATTAAACTACTAGCTTTGGATATGGACGGAACCCTCCTCAATGAAGCCAAGGAAATTCCACAAGCAAACATTACTGCTATTCACCAAGCCATTGAAAAAGGTGTCAAACTGGTTCTCTGTACGGGTCGCCCGCTTTTCGGTGTCCTCCCTTACTACAAAAAACTGGGGCTTGACCTCCAGAACGAATATGTCATTGTTAACAACGGTTGCTCAACTCACCAGACAAGTGACTGGAGTCTGGTTGATTGGCAAGAACTTAGTCCAGCAGACATAGAATACCTCTATGACCTAGCTGAAAAAAGTGAGGTTCAGTTGACACTTTTTGATGAGAAACATTATTTTGTCCTCGGTGGTAAACCAAATCAAGTCATTGAAAATGATGCTAAACTAGTATTTTCAGACCTGACTGAAATTTCTCTTGAGGAAGCGACTAGTGGCAAGTACCGGATGTTCCAAGGGATGTTTTTGGGAACAAAAGAGCAAACAGATGATTTTGAAGAGCGTTTTGCTGAGGAACTCTGCCAACGATTCAGTGGAGTTCGTTCGCAGCCTGTCATTTATGAAGCTATGCCACTTGGTACGACAAAGGCTACCGCTCTTTCTCGACTAGCAGATATTTTGAAGATTGATTCCTCAGAGATTATGGCTATGGGCGATGCCAATAACGATATCGAAATGCTCCAATTTGCAGGCCTTGGTATTGCTATGGGAAATGCCAGCGATTATGTCAAATCCCTAGCTGCTGACGTTACAGTCAGCAACGAAGAAGACGGCGTTGCACGTGCCATTGAAAAATACATTCTATAATTAAGAAGCCCAGTTCATATCAACTGGGTTTTGATATTTAAGAATTCCTAAAACTTTAGAAACTCTTTAGAAATGCTTGAGCTTTCTTTGATTTCTATGCTTTATACTAGAGTTATCAAAATAAATCAAAAGGAGAGAATCATGAAAACAGTACTTGACATTCATGGATTGTCCAAAAACTTTGCCAAACAAGCTATTCTTCAGGATCTTCATCTAACGATAAGAGAGGGAGATATTTATGGACTTATCGGGAAGAATGGAGCTGGGAAGACTACCTTAATCAAAATCATTACGCAACTACTCTTTGCCGATAAAGGAACTGTTTCCCTCTTCTCCAGCAAAACGGAAAATGAGTGGAGCAAGTCTCTATCTCGAGTAGGTTCAGTTATCGAATCACCTGTAGCTCATAATCACTTAACAGCCTATCAAAATCTGAAATATTACTGTATGATTCGTCATATTCCAAATGCTGATCAAGTCATTCGAGAAACGCTGGATTATGTAGGATTGTCAGATACAGGTAAAAAAATCTTTCGAAATTTCTCTCTTGGAATGAAGCAAAGGCTTGGGATCGCCATTGCCCTTCTATCTAAACCAGACTTCCTGATTTTAGATGAACCTATCAACGGTCTCGACCCAATCGGTATTAAAGAGTTTCGACTGATGATTCAACGGCTCAATCAAGAAAAAGGAATCACCATTCTCATCTCTAGCCATATCTTGTCAGAACTCTATCTCGTAGCAAATCGCTTTGGTATTTTAGATCAAGGCAAGATTATCCGTGAAATCAGCAAAGCTGAATTTGAAACACTAAGTGAGGATTATATTGTCCTTAAGACAGCTGATCAGGAGAAAGCTTGCCAAGTATTGAAAGAACAAATCCAGCTCCAGTTCAAGGTTGTTAATCCTGAAAACGAAATTCACATCTTTGGTCAGGAACAAGATGTCAAACAGATTCTTAAGGAATTAACCTTGGCAGATGTTGCCATTGACGAGATTTACTACGCCCGTCAAAATCTAGAAGAATACTTCACTCAATTGGTCGAATAGGAGGAACATCATGATACATACCATTCAAGCAGACTTTTACCGTCTTTTCCGTTCTAAAGGATTCTGGATTACAGAGTTCATTCTCTTTGTACTCATGTTAATGGGGGCTATTTTTGGGGCTACTGGCCATCTGATGGCAATCAATACAGAAGAGCCAGAAATTACAACCCATGGTTGGGACGGTATTCAAGCTCTTATCAATGCGTCTAGCAATGATTCAAACCTTGTTTTTCTCTGCATTATTCTAATATGTTTAGTTCTTGGGGTCGATCTAATCGGCAAGCTTTATAAAAATAGTTTGACAGTTGGCGTTTCTCGTACAGAGTTTTTCTTCGCTAAATCCTTTGTACTAGCAAGCATCGCTTTCTTGCAACTCATCGCCAGCCTTGTGATTGCTTTTGTTCCCTCAACTCTACTGAACGGACTTGGTACGATGCCTGATGGTTTTATTGCCAATCTCCTCTTAATGATTTTCCTTCAATTTCTATGCCTACTCGCTTGGCTTTCCATTATTTCCTTTATTCTCTACCTGACTCATTCTTATATTGCAGTATTTATTGGATATTTGGTCAGCTCTATCATCCTTTCTATGCCAATGATCATTTTTCCAAATATCAAATTTTTACCATATTTATCCTTGCATTTTTCCTATGCTATGACTGCTAATAGTGAATCCATTTTCTATACACTTATAGTTACCTTAGCTGTTATTGTAATCTTTAATCTAAGTGGATTGGCAGTTTTTAAAAAGAAAAGTCTATAAAAAATGACCTCCTCTAGCCTACAGAGGAGGTTTATTTCGTTAAAAATAAATGAAAACCGATAACCACTGGCCATCTGTGCTCAGTTTCATCTCTGTACCGAGAAGATGACATAATTCCTCAGTGATATAAAGACCTAAACCAGAGGATTCTTCAGTATCAGATAGATTTTCAGAATAAAAACGGTTGCTGAGATTTTCTATTCTTTTGATGGGCTGTTTAACAAGGTTTGCAATTTCTAAGACAAGCTGTTCCTGTTTCTTTCTCAAAGATAGACGCGCTTCTTCCTTACCATGCTTGAGGACATTTCCGAGCAAATTTTGTAAAATTCGATCCAGCAAGTCTTCATCAGTCCTCGTTTTTAAACCAGCTTCAACCTTAAAATCAAGCGTGATATTTGCCGCCTGAAAAACATCATAATAAGCCAGAGTCTTTTTGGTGATAAAAGCTGAAAGATCCACTTCTTCCAGTTTTGGTTTGACAGCTCCTTCCATCAAACGACGGTATTCTAGGAGAGCCTCCAAACGTTTGGAAACTAAATCAAGATGCTGGGCGATTTTTTGTAAGGTTTCTGCTTTGTCTTCAGGAGACTTCATCAATTGTTGCGTGTATCCTGACGCGATAGTCAAAGGTGTCCGAATATCATGGGCAATATTGCTGATGGCCATATCCAGAGTCTGCTTTTCCCTTTTCATAACCAACCGAGATTGTTCTACTTCCTGAAATAGATTCTCAATCTGCTGGTAGAAATGTAAAAAATGTTTGGAAAAAATGCTGACTCCTACTCTTTTCATACTACCTGTAAGAATCTTGTCTTCAATCTGTTGACTCAAGTTTTTAAGTGCTAGATGGTAGCGAATCAATGTAATCGATAAAATAATTAGGAGTACTAGTAGGACAACGATTATCATGTAGGTCATTGCTTATCTCCTTTTAATCTTACCCCAACTCCCCAAATGGTTTCAATATATTCTTGATTTGGGTCAAGCTGGTTTAATTTTTTACGAAGATTACTCAAATGAGTATTAAGGGTATTATCTCCAGGTAAATAGCTATCCTCCCAGACCAATTCATAAAGTTCTTCCTTGGTAAAAATTTTCTTAGGGTGTTTGAGAAGAGTTTGGAGAATCAAGCATTCTTTCTTAGCAAGGCGAATCGTTTCCTGACTATTTTTGATTTCAAAACTTTCTGCATCAAACTGGATATTTTTCAAGTTTTGTGGCAGATTTTCAGTTTTTCCTATTTCCATAGGCTGTTTTTCTACGCTTTGACGTAATTGAACAGTAACTCTGGCAAAGACTTCATCCAAATCAAAAGGTTTCACTATGTAATCATTGGCACCATCTAAAAGGTATTGACTGATTAACTTCTTATCGCTCAAAGCCGTTAGCATAATGACTGGAGTTTGACTTTGTTCCCTGATGGCTTTTAAAACCTGATCCCCATTTTTCCCAGGAAGCATGATATCTAGCAAAACGAGGTCAATCCCACCTTGGTCAAAACGCATGATTCCTTCAGTTCCTGAAAAGGCTTGAATCACCTCATGTTCCTCAGTAAGAAGTGTCCGCAAAATCTCTTGAATGTCACTATTGTCTTCAATAACCAATATCCTAGCCATAAACACCAACCTTTCTGCAACTATTATAGCATGTTTTATTGATAAAGCTTAAACAGAAAAGCTCCTCGCATCAAAGCGCGAGAAAGCCTTAGAGGGTTAAAATATAAAATTCACTTGCTAGATGACCTAGCATCCCTATAATTGCTAGTGAAAACGAGTCTAGCAGAATGAATACCTCATTTCTTAAACACTAATCTGTAATTCGTTGATACATTTCGGGTCTTCTATCTCGAAATAAGCCCCAGTTTAGGCGTTCACTTGCTCCCTTGTCTAGGTCATAAGTAGCTAACAGAACAGCTTCTTCTTGTCTTTCAGCTCGCTCTAGAATAGCTCCTGTTTCATCCGTCATAAAGGATGAACCGTAGAAGTCAAGACTGGAACTCTGTCCACCATTTTCCTCACTAGGAGTGACTTCCTCCAAACCATAACGATTGGCTGCAATAACTGGGACAATATTTGCTGCTGCATGACCTTGCATAGTACGTTGCCAATGACCACAACTGTCCGTATCTAGGATAGGCTCAGAGCCAATAGCAGTTGGATAAAAGAGCAATTCTGCCCCATTTAATGCGAGACAACGGGCTGTTTCAGGGAACCATTGATCCCAACAGATACCGATCCCAATCTTAGCATAGCGAGTATCCCAGACCTTGAAACCAGTGTTACCAGGAGTAAAGTAAAATTTCTCTTGATAGTAATGGTCGTCTGGTATGTGGGTCTTTCGATAAACGCCCAGCACTTCCCCATCTGCATCAATGACAGCAATAGAGTTATACAAGACATTGCCATCTTTTTCATAGAAACTGATTGGTAAAACGACCTTTAGCTTCTTGGCAATGGTTTTAAAATGCTGAATAGCTGTATTGTCTGTCACCGATTGGGCATGCTGGTAGTATTCATACTGACGTTCCTGACAGAAATAGGGACGTTCAAACAACTCGGGCAAGAGAATAATTTGTGCGCCTTGTTCTGCAGCCTGACGTAATAAACGCTCCGCTGTTTGAATATTTGTTGCCACATCCTTAGCGCATTGCATCTGAATGGCTGCAACTCTTACATTTCTCATCTTTTTCTCCTATTCTGGGATTTGTTGGGTGATACAGTGGATATTGCCACCACCTAAAAGAATATCTCTGGCTGGTATTCCGACAACTTTACGGCCTGGGAAACACTTACTGAGAATATCTAAGGCCACTTGGTCATTGACATCTTGAAACTGGGGAACAAGGACAGACTTGTTGGTGATATAAAAGTTTACGTAGGAAGCTGCTAGTCGTTCACCTGCGTATCGCTCTTCTTCTCCTTCTTCATAGATGTAGCCTGGCAAATCCTCTTTGGTTACAACTTGATGAAGAGCTGGGATTGGCAATTTATGAATAGTGAAGTGACGACCTTTTGCATCTGTTTCCTTTTCTAAAAGCGCTAAATCAGCTGCTGACATGTCATATTGAGGATCGTTTTGATCGTCTGTCCAAGCCAAAACAAGCTCAGCAGGACCAACAAAGGCAGCAACGTTGTCAACGTGTTCATTGGTTTCGTCCTGATAAATACCATAAGGAAGCCAGATAACTTTTTCGACTCCAAGGCACTCTAATAAGGTATTTTCGATTTCTTCCTTACTAAGATGAGGATTGCGACCAGGACTGAGAAGGCAACTTTCAGTCACGAGAATGGTTCCTTGACCATCGCTGTGTATCGCTCCGCCTTCAAGGACAAAAGGTTTGGCATCGTAAACAGGCATTTCCAATGCCTCAGCAAAACGACTGGCTACTTGGTCATCATCTTCATAATCTTGATAAAGACCATCAACAGCACCACCCCAAGCATTGAAAGCCCAATCGACTGCCAACTTTTCTCTTTTATCATTGACGAGAATGGTCGGACCTGTATCACGGGCCCAGGCATCATTGGTGGGAATGTCTAAATAAATAACGCTATCTCCAAGGTAGTCTTGGGCTTCAGATAGATAATCCTGCTCCACCAAAAGATAGACTCTTTCCCCTTCTGCAATGTTTTTGATAATCTGGCTAAATGCTCTTTTAGCAGCTTTTCCTTGAAAGGGCCATGATCCTGGTCGAGTCGGCCATATCATGAGGGTACCATGATGGGGTTCGTACTCTGCTGGCATACGATAGCCTAATTTTTTGGGACTGTCCATCATGATAATCTCCCTTTAAAGTCTTGATATCCGAAGGCTTTGATTAAGCTACAGTCTCCCTGTTCGTCCATAAGATAGAGACTTGGCAATCCAATACCGTTGAAGGTATTGTTTTTGACAAAGGAATAAATGGCCATATCTTCAAAATAAAGCCTGTCACCGATTTGGACTGGATTTTCAAAACTATAATCACCAATCACATCGCCCGTCAGACATGTATTGGAAGAAAGTCTGTAGGTATGGGCTTTTTCCTGTGCCTCAAAACCATTTCTCAAAGGTGGACGATAGGGCATCTCAAGTACATCAGGCATATGGCAGGTCGCAGAGGCGTCTAAAACCAAGATTTCCATACCGTTTTCTACAATATCTAATACCTCAGTTGCTAAATAACCCGCATTGAGCGCAATGGCTTCACCCGGCTCGATATAGATTTCAAGATTGTAAGTTTCTCGGATACGCTTGATTTCTGAAATCAGCAAATCCACATCGTAACCTTCTCTTGTGATGTGGTGTCCGCCCCCCATATTGAGCCATTTGACCTGATGCAAATACGTTCCAAATTGCGCTTCTACTGCTTTCAAAGTTGTCTCTAAATCATCCGAACCTTGCTCACAAAGGGTGTGAAAATGAAGACCATCCACCAAATCTAGTAAATCACGAGGAATCCTGTCTAGAGTGACTCCAAAACGAGAGCCTGGAGCACAAGGGTCATAAAGCGCGTGGTCACCTTGCGTTGAACATTGAGGGTTTATGCGCAAACCAACACTGATACCAGCATCTCGACAACGAGGCCCATGTTTACGCAACTGTCTCTCTGAGTTAAAGACGATATGGTCCGTTATCTTTAGCATTTCCTCCAAGTCTGCATCCTTGAAAGCAGGCGCAAAGACATGGACTTCCCCAGAGAATTCTTCCCTAGCTAGCTTAGCTTCATAGAGTCCACTGGCTGTCGTACCTGATAGATACTGGCTAATCAAGGGATAGGTTTTGTAGAGGGAATAGGCCTTCTGGGCAAGCAAAACCTTGCAACCTGCTTTTTCTTGAACTTCATGAAGAATTTTACAGTTAGATTCTAAACGGGCCAAGTCAATAACATAGGCTGGTGTTGGTACTTGTTCTAGCTTCATTAGTCCACCATTTGTGGATTTTCAACCACAACCCATGGCAAACCATACTCATTCAAAGCTTCCATGAATGGATCTGGATCCAACTCTTCAAGGTTATACACTCCAGCTTGTTTCCAAGTACCGTTCATAACCAATTTTGTCCCAATCATGGCTGGAACGCCTGTCGTGTAAGAAATGGCTTGTGACCCGACTTCTGCATAGCACTCTTGATGGTCGCAAACATTGTAGATGTAGATGGTCTTTTCAACACCATCTTTGACACCTGTAAAGATACAACCAATATTGGTTTTACCAACTGTACGTGGGCCAAGGCTGGCAGGATCTGGAAGCAAGGCTTTCAAGAATTGGATTGGTACAATTTCTTGCCCATTGAAGTTAATCGAATCTGTACGAAGGAGTCCAACATTTTCAAGACATTTCATGTGCGTCAAGTAAGATTGACCAAAGGTCATAAAGAAACGAATGCGTTTGACACCTGGAATGTTTTTCGCCAATGATTCAATTTCTTCATGGTGAAGGAGATACATATCTTTTTGTCCAACCTGAGGGAAATCGTACTCACGTTTGATAGACATAGCTTCGACTTCGACCCACTTTCCATCTTCCCAGTAAGAACCTGGTGCAGAAACCTCGCGTAGATTGATTTCTGGGTTGAAGTTAGTCGCAAACGGATAACCATGGTCACCACCATTACAGTCTAGAATATCGATATAATGGATTTCATCAAAATAATGTTTGAGTGCATAAGCTGAAAAGACGCTGGTTACACCTGGGTCAAAGCCAGAGCCAAGCAGAGCGGTCAAGCCTGCTTCTTTGAATTTTTCCTGATAAGCCCATTGCCATGAGTAGTCAAAGTAGGCTGTAAAACCAAGTTCCTTACAACGTTTCTCATAGATGGCACGCCATTCAGGGTCTTCTGTGTCTTCTGCTTCGTAGTTGGCTGTATCGATATAGTGAACACCTGTTGCCAAACAAGCATCCATAATGGTTAAATCTTGATATGGTAAAGCTACGTTCAAAACAGCTTCTGGTTTGTAGCTTTCAATCAGGGCAATCACTTCTTCAACCTTGTCAGCATCAAGTGCGACTGTTTCAATCTTTGTACTTGTTTTACCTTCTAGCTTCGCTTTCAAGTCATCGCATTTTGACTTGGTACGGCTAGCAATCATAATTTCTGTAAATGTTTCGCTATCTTGACAAATCTTTGAAATAGCAACTTGGGCAACGCCCCCACATCCAATAACTAATAAACGACTCATTTTTTTCCTTCCTCTTCTTCTAAAATGTCCTCAACATACTTGGGCAACATAAAGGCTCCCACGTGTAAGTTTGCAGTGTAGTATTCTGTGAAAAGCTGGCGTTTTTTCCAGCCTTCCTTGTCAAAATCTTTAACAGGGTGGTATTTTTTCGATGCAAATCCAAACAACCAATAGCCAGCTGGACTGGTTGGGATGTGGGCTTGGTAGACTCGACTGATTGGAAAGGCTTGATTAACCTTGCGGTGCATGCTTCGGCAAGCCGACTCATCCTCGTCAAAGAAGGGACTCCCATGCTGGTAAATCATGATGCCGTCTTCTTTCAAGGCTCTGTAACTGTTGCCGTAAAATTCCTTGGTAAAGAGCCCTTCCGTATGGCCAAATGGGTCTGTCGCATCGTTGATGATAATATCGTAGTCATCTTCACAGTTTCGCAAAAAGCGTAGTCCATTTTGGTAGTAAATGGTAACACGAGGATCGTCTAGCCCTGCGGCAAAATCTGGGAAATACTCACGACAGACCTCAACCAACATTTCATCTGGTTCCACGATATCGATTTGTTCAAGCTCAGGATAGAGTGTTAATACTTGAGCAACACCACCGTCACCACCCCCAATAACCAAGACTTTCTTGGGATTTGGGTGGACAGCCATGGGAACATGGACGGTCATTTCATTGTAGACAAAATCATCCGCATCTGAAAACAAGACATGCCCATTTAAAATCAGTATTTTTCCAAAAGCTGGTGTATCTAGAACTTCGATATCCTGCCATTCACTTTTTCCAGCGTAGAGTTGCTTGGCTGTTCTCAGGGACAATTTCACATCTGGAGTATGAACTTCAGAAAACCATAAATCCATCTAGTTCTCCTTTCTCTTAATGACGTTGATGTGATTGACCTCAGGATCTTCCGTCCCTTGGAGGGAGCAACCACGTTCCTTGGCAAATTGGATATAGTCTACAATTTCACGTGTAATGCGTTCACCAGGAGCCAAGATAGGAATCCCTGGAGGATAACACATAACAAATTCTCCACAGACTTGTCCAACAGATTCGTCTAAAGACAAACTTCTTCTCTCTGAATAGAAGGCTTCCTGAGGAGAAAGGACCAACTCTGGCTGGATATATTCTCCAGCTATCAAGTCCTTCCCATCTCGTGAATAGAGTCTCTTGATATCTGCTAAAGCACCGACTAAGCGCTCGATGTCTTGGATCCGGTCACCAATCGAAATATAGGCCAAGATATTGCCAATATCACCAAACTCAATCTGAATGTCGTATTCGTCTCGTAGGAGGTCATAAACCTCGATACCTGTTAAGCCAATACCCTGAGTGTAAACTGACAACTTGGTCACGTCAAAATCGCAAACGGATACTCCGTCTATTAACTCTTTTGAGTAGGCATAGTATCCACCGATAGCATTGATTTCACAGCGGGCATACTCGGATAGCTCAATGACCTTCTCAAACGACTCTTTACCACGAAGGACCAAGTTGCGACGTGAAATATCCAGACTAGCCATCAACAAGTAAGAGGCAGATGTTGACTGGGTAAGATTGATAATCTGACGTACGTATTCAGGATTCATCTGCTTCCCGATTAAAAGAAGCGAACTTTGTGTCAAACTCCCACCAGACTTATGCATGGAGACTGCTGCCATATCAGCACCTGCATCCATAGCAGAAATTGGAAGTTTATCTGTAAAATGCAAATGCGCCCCGTGGGCCTCATCTACCAAAACCATCATGCCAGCTTCATGAGCCATTTCCGTTAAACCTTTAAGGTCTGAACAGATGCCGTAGTAAGTGGGATTGTTAATCAATATTGCCTTGGCATCTGGATGGTCCTTTATGGCCTGTGCTACTCGGTCATTTTCAAGACCTAAAGCGATACCAATCTTAGGATCTACACTCATCTCTATATAGATGGGAATAGCACCACATAGAACCAGCGCATTGATAGCAGATTTATGGACATTTCGTGGCAGAATAATCTTATCTCCAGCCTTGCAGGTTGACAGAATCATAGTCTGCACCGATGAAGTTGTTCCCCCAATCATGAGAAAGGCATGGGCTGCTCCAAAAGCATCAGCTGCCAGATCCTCTGCATCCCGAATGATCGAAATGGGATGCCCTAAATTATCCAAGGGTTTCATCGAATTGACATCAATGCCAACACATTTTTCTCCTAATAGTTCGACAAGTTCTGGATTCCCTCGTCCGCGTTTGTGACCTGGTACATCAAAGGGAACAATTCTTTTCTTGCGTAACTTCACCAAGGCCTCATAAATTGGGGCTTGGTTTTGATCTAAATCTTTCAAGACATACTCCTTTACTGTATTTTTAGCGCTTCAAGAAGACGAAGACGACTAAAGGTTGACTCATGAAAAAAGAGCAGGTTTCCACCTGCTCTGCAATCTTCTGACGTTTTTATGTTTGTTTCTGTTGAGTATGTCTGTTCCAGATGTTTCCAAACTCTCTAGTAGCAAATATTACGTACTTTATTGATCGTTTCACAAGATGACGTGTGCTTTCACCACACTAAAAATTTAAAATTTATGAATTAGGACAAGTGTCCTAACATCAACTTATAAAAGTAGGCTTTTAACCCTATCAATAATGTGGTTTTTCAACCACGCTTCGGCATTCAACCCTGCCTGTCCGTAGGCATTTTTTACTCGGGTTTATATTTGCTAGAAAACATCATCTCATTTTCTAAGCTTTATTACTATATCATACTTCCAACATTCTGTAAAGTACTTTTTTTAAAAAATATCTACTTTTGTTCGGAAATATAATATTTTATATAGATTTTTATAAACTGTATAATGTGAAAGCGAATATAAAAAGAACTAGAAGGCTCTAGTTCTCAGATTTTGTATTTAACGAATACTATGCTTATTCATCTTTTGTTCAAAGATAGTTGTGATAATCTGACGTAATTCTTCGCGTTCTTTTTCTGGTATTTCACCACTTGTTTGAGCTGCAGCGTAGAGTTCAGGGTGTTCAATTGAAATGCGTTTAATAGTACGTGTCGTAGCATGTTTTCTGACGAAAAATGGAATTCGCTTAATCAAGTCTTGTGGTACTAGCGCAAGAATCTTTTCAGCAGTTTCCTTGTCACTAATCTTAGACGTCGTCAGCCCCTTCTTAATCATTTCCTGTTCTTTTTCTGTAAAATCTTTTAATTCCATTCGATAAATCCTCCTATTTTCTCTATGTTAAATTATATACCAATTGTAGCAAGACGACAAATAGTCTGTTTGTAAAATCTTCTCTATACTACAACTTTCCTGTCGCTCATAATTGCTCTTTAATGAAAAATCACAAATCCTTTTGGAGAAATCACAAGCTGATTCTCTAATTCTTGGCAATTGCTTGCTAGTGTTACTACTTCTTTCTCTAAAAGATAATCATCTTTTGATTGGTTAAAGATCGCTTTAAGGACCCGGCCTTCGTATGTCCATTCCAGAGCTACTACATCTTGTTTAATTTCTTTTAGGCTATACTTACCATGCTGAATGGTTGATGACGCTTGTTTTCTAATATTAATCAGCTGCTTCATGAAATTCAGCATATCATTGTCACTTGATACACGTTCCCAAGGCATACAACGTCGACAATCTGGGTCTGGACCACCAGTCAAGGATAACTCTGTTCCATAATAGATGCAGGGTGTTCCTTTTTGAAAAAAGAGAAAGGCTAGAGCTGATTTAACCAGTTGCACATCCTCATTGGCCGTCCACAAGATTCGTTCTGTATCATGTGAATCCAAGAGATTAAACATGACCTCTGAAATCTGCTGCTTGTAATACATAGACTGACCATTGATTTCATCGATGAACTGATCCGTCTTCTTAACACCACGCAAAAAATACTCCTTGATGCTATCAGATAAAGGATAATTCATGACCGCATGGAACTCATCTCCATTTAGCCAAGGCTGAGACCTATGCCAGACTTCTCCTAGGATATAAAGATCAGACTTTTTAGCTAAAACTGCCTTACGAAAATCCTTCCAAAACTGATGGTCAATCTCATTAGCCACATCCAAACGCCAAGCATCGATATCAAACTCTTCAATCCAATAAGTCGCAACCTTTAATAGATAGTCATTGACCTCTGGATTGGCTGTATTTAGCTTAGGCATATAGTCCTCGAAACCAAAAGCATGATAAGGCAACTCTCTCTTGTTGACTAGCTTTTCAGTTGCCACTGGGAATTGTTGTATATGGAACCAATCTTTATAAGCAGATTGCTCATCATGTTCAACAACATCTTGCCATTGAGGCGATTGCGAACCAATATGGTTAAATACCGCATCCAGCATGATTTTCATGCCACGATGATGAGCTTGCTCGACCAGCTCCCGAAAGGTCTCCTTGTCTCCAAAATGACGGTCAATTTCAAAGTAATCTGTCGTATTGTATTTATGATTGCTCGTAGATTCAAATATAGGACAGAGATAAAGCCCAGTAATGCCCAAGTCTTGCAAGTAATCCAGATGGTCAATAATCCCCTGTAAATCACCACCAAAGAAATCATCGCTCTTAGGTGTGATAGATGAATACCAGTCTAAAGTCCCTTCTGGGTTTAATAGAGCATTTCCGTTAGCAAATCTCTCAGGAAATATCTGATACCATACCGTATTTGAAACCCAATCAGGAACTTGGCATGCATCAATCTCATGAAGACAGGGCAACTTAAATCCGTTTCCAATGGCATGAAGATTTTCTAGAGAATTTTCCACACACCCTCTATCGCCATACAAAATACTTTGGCCTTCTGTATCCGTGACTTCAAAGAGATACTGGATACGTGCAAAGTCAACAGACACTTCAACCTGCCAATAGTCAAATAAGGCATCAGAAGTTATCTTGGCCATTTTCTTTGTATCTTGATAAAACTCCTCCATAAAGATAAAAGGGTCACCATAATGCAAGTTGATACTTTCAATATCCCCTTTCTTAGTTCGAATCCGAATATGAAGTTTCTTATTCTTGTAAAGATAGGCAAACTCCGACTCAGTCCTATGGTAAATGGCACTTAATTCCATCAATTTGGCTCCTAAATTTTTAATCGATTTTTACGCAAACGTTTTCATAATTGTGATTCTAGTATACTACTTTCGTATTTTATTTTCAAGTCTTGTCCGTAGATTCTAGTGGTTTGGTTCTATAAATAAAAAAGCAGCCAGTCTTACAACTTGCTACTTTCCAAATGATGATTTACAAATGTCTTTCCAGCCACTCAATTTTTTTAAAATCCTTATTGTTATTGTGCTCATTTCGATAAGAATCTTGGGAAGAAGCCTTGTAAATACTTAAAAACTGTTCTAGATTTGGAATGCGAAAAGTGATGTTTTCGAGATGAATCAATTCTATATCCGATTCCGAAACTCCTGCAAAATCAGGTAAAGAATCGATACTTCCGAATTCAACACTCAGACCATCTTTTTTGAATTCATGCTCATGAATATCTATTAGGGCATAGCCTAAGTGTTTCATCACTTTCATTATCTTGTCCCACTCATAAATTCTGAGATGATCAGGTGCTTCCCACCCTCTAGGATCACCAGGCACATGAATGTCAATGTCAGACGGCCTCCATTCTTCATTTGAACGGTATTCAAACCCCAAAGACCCCATGAGCGTCGGAGTGATTCCGACTTGGTTTAAATGAGAACAGATTGTTCGAAATTCATCAAATAGAGAATTCATTCCTCCTCCAATCGTTGATATAGAACTTAATTTCGTTGTGAATAATAAACTAATTTTTACCTTCTACTCTTTCGGTTTTGAAAATACTTCAATTCGCTGAGCTAGAACTTTGATTTCTACAGGTAGGTTATCCGATTTATCGCCGTCAACATCTGACTCCAATTCACTATCTGAAGAAATCTTAATATTACGCGCTCTGATATACTCAATATTATCATTGCCGACAACATCTCCTTTTAGTAAATCAGGAATAACGGATAATTTGGAGAATAGAGACGCATCTTTTAGAATCAAAATATTGGCATAGCCGTCTTTGTTTTCTTCAAAGATTTTCTTATCAGCGAAGTAATTTGTCAAGAGAACCAAAACATGACTAGCTTCACCATCATAATTTCCATTTTCTGTCTCAACCTTAATGTTAAAGACCTGATCCGTCATGACAGACTTCATGGTATTTACAGCATAGGCTAAAATACCGAATTTTGTCTTATCCTCGATTTCAACATTGTGAATCGCCTCAGGCAGAGAACCGATACTAAAGATATAACCAAAATAATTGTCATTCGCTTTACCGATATCAATCTTATTGGTTAAGTTGAAATCCAGTTCATCAATCGCGCCATCGATGTCTTGATTGATTTCCAACAGTTTTGTAATGAGGTTACCCGTCCCACCTGGGATAATTCCTAACTTAGGAATGTAGTCTCTCTCAGCAATACCCGAAATGACTTCATTGACAGTCCCATCTCCACCAAAAACAACCACTGCATCGTACTGCTCACTAGAAGCTTCCTCAGCAAAATGTGTTGCATCCAACGCTTTTTCAGTAATTTTGGTTTCTACGTGGTCAAAGTATTCTTTTACTTTATTCTCCAGCTTTTCTTTGTAATCCAAAGCCTTCTCGCCACCAGAGGTAGGGTTGATAATTACCATTGCTTTTTTCATTAATGCTCTCCTTAATTTTAAATAGAAATGTTTACATTTCGTCGTATGCAAGTAAATGTAATCCTATTATACAATGAAAATACGGAAAAGCGAAATAATGTGCTTAGAATAAAGTGTGAACTAGACTAAAATTATCACTCTTTTAAAGATAATTATAAAATTTAGATATTAAAATACATATTTTTTATAAAAAAAGAAGATGACGAATCATCTTCTTAAAAACTATGAGTTTTTAGTCTTCTTTTTTCTTTCGAGCAAGAAATCCAAATCCACCTAGGGCTCCAAGAAGTCCAAGCGCTGCTAGGCTAGCGTTAGCTTCTGTACCTGTGTTAGGCAATTCTTTTTGACCATCAACATATTTAGGTCTTGATGGTTGAGTAGCTGAATCAGTTGGTACTGATGTTTCAGCTGGTGTTGGAACAGCAGGTTGGGTTGGAGTTGTTGGTTGTTCCGGTTGCACTGGAGCTACTGGTTGTTCAGGAGTCTCTGGTGTTGTTGGAACTGGTGCTGGTTCCGGCTTAGGCTCTGGTTTAGGAGTTGGAGCTGGAGTTGGTCCTGGGTAAGGAGTTGGGTTTGGCTTAGGACTGTTTGAAATGTAATTAATTGGTGTATCTTCACCTGGATTAGTTGGAACATTTGGTACTTCGTATCCTTTTGCTGGATCTTTTGGATCTACTGGTTTAAGTGGTTGACCGTTTCCATCAACAGGTGTGTGACCTGGGACGTATGGAAGAACTGGTTTATCACTTCCTGGTTTTGTTGGATCTACTGGATCATTTGGATACTTGATTGGGTTAGTTGGTTGACCTGGAATGTTTGGAATCCATGAACCAAGTGGTTTGTAAACATAAGTTACTGTTGTACCGTTTTCTCCAATCTTACCTTTAGCTTCACCTTCTACACGTTCCAATACGTATCCAGTAATAACTTTTCCACTTGTAGCGTACTCATCACCTACTTTACCTTCTGTAGTTTCTGAAGGTAGAAGCTCTTTACCGTTTTCATCTACATACTTAACTACTAGGTTAGCTTTGTTTGCTACGTAATTGATTGGTGTATCTTCACCTGGATTAGTTGGAACATTTGGTACTTCGTATCCTTTTGCTGGATCTTTTGGATCTACTGGTTTAAGTGGTTGACCGTTTCCATCAACAGGTGTGTGACCTGGGACGTATGGAAGAACTGGTTTATCACTTCCTGGTTTTGTTGGATCTGCTGGATCATTTGGATACTTGATTGGGTTAGTTGGTTGACCTGGAATGTTTGGTACCCATGATCCAAGTGGTTTGTATGTTACTACTTCTGTAGTATCTTCTGAGTCTGCAGTTACTTTTGTAGTTGCTACAGTTGCTTTATCAGCTACAAATCCCTTAACTACTGGTGATTTAACTTCAGCTAAATCTTGTTCTGGAGTCCAATCTCCGTAAGTCACTTCACCTGTAACCAAGTTGACCTTAGCTTCACGTGTGAATTTAGCTTCTTGTGTTACTGTTTTCGGAGTACCGTCTTCGTTTAATACTGGAGTTCCATCTTCGTAGACATAAGTAATTGTACGCGTGACTGTTTTGTTTAGATCTTTTTCTTCTAAGCCAGCTGGGTATTTAGGTCCGTCTGGATTGTTTGGATCTACTGGAGTTCCAGGTGTTTTTGGTTGATCTGGTGTTACTGTAACTACTTTAGCTTTAAGCGTTACTTTGAACTCTTGATCAGTATCTTTATCTTTATCGAACTTACCACCTTCTGGGTATGTATTAGATACTAATTCATATCCTTTGTTTTCAAGTTCTTTGATTTTCGCTTTTACGTCAGCTTCTTTTGTAAGTGGTGTATCTGAGTCACCTTCTTCAGTAATAGCATCAACACCTGGAATTGGATTTCCTTTCTCATCTACGAAAGTTGTTTTCGCTTTTTGCGTATCCTTCACGTAGTTGATTGGTGTATCCTCACCTGGGTTAGTTGGAACATTTGGTACTTCATAACCTTTAGTTGGATCATTTGGATCTACTGGTTTCAACGGATTACCATCTTTGTCCTTAGGAGTCATACCTGGTACGTATGGAAGAACTGGTTTGTCGTTGCCTGGTGTTGTTGGATCTGTTGGATCATTTGGATACTTGATTGGGTTTGTTGGTTGACCTGGGATATTTGGTACCCATGAACCAAGTGGTTTGTAGGTTACTACCTCTGTAGTATCTTTTGAATCCGCAGTTACATTTACAACTGGCACACTTGCTTTATCAGCTAAGTATCCTGGTACTACTGGTGATTTCACTTCAGCTAAGTCTTGAGCTGGTGTCCAATCTCCATATGTAACTTCTCCTGTAACTAAGTTAACTTTTGCTTCACGTGTGAATTTAGTTTCTTGTGTTACTGTTTTTGGAGTGCCGTCTTCGTTTAATACTGGAGTTCCATCTTCGTAGACATAAGTAATTGTACGCGTGACTGTTTTGTTTAGATCTTTTTCTTCTAAGCCAGCTGGGTATTTAGGTCCGTCTGGGTTGTTTGGATCAACTGGAGTTCCTGGAGTTTTTGGTTGATCTGGTGTAACTGGTACAACACGTTCTTTAAACGTTACTGTGAACTCTTGGTCAGTGTTAACATCTTTATCGAATACTCCGTCTGTTGGGTATGTATTAGAAACTAATTCATATCCTTTGTTTTGAGCTTCTTTGATTTTTGCAGCGATTACTTCTGCCTTAGTAAGCTTATCACCATTTGTACCTGTTTCAGAAATTGGTTCATTTCCTTCTACTTGCTTAACGTTACCATCTTTATCTTGGTAAACAAATGTTGTTGTTGCTTTTTGAACTGGTGTATATGTAACTACTTCATTAATATTTTCTGAAGAGTTGGTTACTTGCACTGTCCCTACTGTAGCTTTATCAACTGTGTGTTTAGCAATCTCAGGCGATTTCACTTCAGTCAAGTCTTGAGCTGGTGTCCAATCTCCGTAAGTCACTTCATCTGTTACCAAGTTGACCTTAGCTTCACGAGTGAATTTAGCCTCTTGGGTAACAACTTTTGGAGTGCCGTCTTCGTTTAATACTGGAGTTCCATCTGCGTATACGTATGTGATTGTACGTGTGACAGTTTTGTTTAGATCTTTTTCTTCCAAGCCAGCTGGGTATTTAGGTCCGTCTGGGTTGTTTGGATCCACTGGAGTTCCTGGTGTTTTCGGTTGATCTGGTGTAACTGGTACAACACGTTCTTTAAGTGTTACTGTGAACTCTTGATCAGTATTCGCATCTTTATCAAACTCACCACCTTCTGGGTATGTATTAGATACTAATTCATATCCTTTGTTTTGAGCTTCTTTGATTTTCTCAGCGATTACTTCTGCTTTTGTAAGTTTGTCTCCACCTTTACCTGTTTCAGTTACCGGTGTATTTCCTTCAACTTCTTTTGCATTACCATCTTTGTCTTGGTAAATAAATGTTGTCTTAGCTTTTTGGATAGCTGTATAGGTAACAACATATTCGTAATCTTCATCTGTTGCAGTTGTAGCCTGTACAGGAACTTTTTCTACACTTGCGATGTATCCTTCTTTTTTAGGGACTGCAAGTTCTGGAAGGTTTGTATCACCGTTTCCAACCCAATTAATATAGATAGGTTTTCTATTGGTATCTACCTGCGCTTCATTTTTATCATTTACTTGGATAGTACCTGTATAGCTTACAGTTTGTTTTGTTGGTTCAAATACTTGTTGTCCTGCAAGATCCTTAACATCGTCTGCGTAAACATACTTAATCGTACGATTTACCTCTTCTACTTTTGTTTTCTTAACATAGTAGTATACAACATTGTTTACAAAGGCGTTTGGGTTAACACCATTCGCTTGAAGTTCTTCTGAACTATAGATAGCACTCGCACGTTTTGGACCAATGTTAACTGTTCCTGTTGTTCCTTTAGCTGGAACATCAACACGGATGTATTCAATGCCATTAATCGTTTTAGTTAAATCGGGAAGTTCATTTGAAACATCATATTTTTTACCTAAAATATTCTTAGTTTCATAGCTACCATCTTCATTAGGTTTAGCAAAACCATCATAACTTGTTGGTTCATAGGCAATCTCTTCACCTGTCTCAATATTTACTAAAGTGATAGTAACAGCCCCTGTTTCATTAGTAGTATCTCCAAGAGGGTATGAATCAACTATCCAACCATTAGCTACTTTTGTAGTTATATTTTCTTCTCCACCGTTTAGAGGTGTTCCACCTGATACTGTAAGAGTTGCTGCTGTCTTGTCGATATCTCCAACGACACTACCTTTTTGAATCTTCCCTAATTCATTATACTTGAACTTAGAGTATTCATCTGAGAATGTACGGTTAGTTATTACTTTCTCAACACCAAGTTTGGCTAAATCCATCGAAAGCACAGAACCTTCTTGGATTGCACCATCAATCACTTCTATTTCAAGTTCTGTCGGTGATTTTACTGTCGCTTTCAAAGTAAAGTCTGTATCGCGACCGTCGTTAAGAATCCAAACATTATTTTCATTTGCTTGAACATTACTCCAACGGTTAGCTGGTCGATAAGTTATACTTTTTTCTTCTGTGTTTGTTAAAGTATCCTTTGCCCCATCAATCTTACGGAAGTAATTAAATTCGTCATTTGGCAGAGTAATCTTAAATTTCGAACCTGTTCCATAACGGACATCACTGTCAGTATTAATAACAATTGCATCACTTTTTCGGATAATTTCATTTCCCTTATAGCCTAAAATATTATCTCCCATTAAAGTTGCAGAAGTATTTTGTTTTTGAGCATTCGGTTTAGTAGCTTTATGTGTATATGTATGTTCTAAGATTTTTTGACCATTTACACTTATACTTGCCGTGTAGTCTTTATCTTCAACAATATCAGGTGCTACATATCCTGCAGCAGTTAAATTTTCAGCATAAAAAGTTGTTACAGCGTAGTTTTTTGCCTTATCATTCCATGTGATTGTGTAAGTGGTTGAACCTACTTCATTGGGAATAGCTGGTTGTTCGGTAAGTCGCTCTTGATAAGTTTTACCATCTTTCTTACGTTGAGACCAGAATGGAGACTCTCCTCCTCTACTTCCTGTAGAGTTTGTAGAAACTAACTTTGTAACTACCCCAATAACAGTTCCATCTGAAGCTTTAATCTTTGTTTCATTTGGTTTAAAACTATCACCAAGGCCTGCTAAATTTTTAAGTTCAATTGTTGTAGTATCTCCATTTTGAGCTTGAGAAGTGTCAAAAACAACATTAATCCCCCATGCTTTAGGTTTCGTATTATCTGCATTCATGGTCACATAGGCATTATTAACTGTTACAATTGCATTACCATTTCTGACAACACCTTTACCTGTAATGGTTTGATCTTTAGTATCTGTAGCTCCAAGCACAGCTTCTACTTTATCTGCATGGCCTGCACGTTTCATTTCAGCATAGACCGCTTCAATAGCAGATGAGATGCGGTTTACTTGGGCTGTTAGTTGTTCTTCCGTAGAATCGTTAGAATAGAGCAAACCTTTTGCCGCTACCGCTTCAAGCTTGACTGCAGCAATTGCAGCTGATAATTTTTGTTTAGCTTCAACATCTTTGACTTCTTTATCTGAAAAGTTTGAAGCCACTGTTGCCATTACTTCTGCTTCTGAAGTCAATTGAGTAAGAACTGATTTAACTTCATCTTTAGGTTTTACTGTTTCAGCCTTTTCTTTATCTACTTCTTTTTTGTCAGCTTGCTCTTTATCAGATTTTTCTTTTTCAACTTTATCAGTAACTTCTTTTTCTGCTACAGGTGTTGCTTCAGTTTTAGCGTCATCTTTTACTTCAGGTTTTTCATCTGCTTTTACAGCATCAAGCTTTAATTCTGGAAGTTCCTCAACAACTGGTGTTGTTATGGCTGAATCAGGTTTCTGTTTATCAGGATTTGTAATTTCTGGCGCTTTTGTAGTCGCAACATTTGTTTCATCAGCTTTAACAGCATTTGCTCCTAATAGGAGAGCAGTTCCCAATAGAACACTGGCTGCCCCAAAACTATACTTACGAATAGAAAAACGTTGGGCTCTTCTACCATGGTATTTTTCTGTTCTTGAATACATAATTTACCTCTTGAAATTGATTTTTTAGACACTTTTCAAATATTTGAATAATTATTTATATTTGAAAATGACAACTGTAACATAATAACACACAGAAACGTGAAGTGCAATTGATTTATCTTATTTATTATGTTTATTTTTTGTACCGTAAGTACAATATCTATATTCTAGTTTTCTCATTTAAAGCTTATTTATCACATATCTATTACTTGATATATTATAAAATAAAAAAAGACAAGAAAAATTATTCTTTTGACAGCTAATTCCTCTTATCTAAATTAAGAATTGATTTTTTAATAATATAATGAATATTTTATTATTTGCCAAGAATAACTAGAATCCTAGCTAACCATAAACAACATTTAAACTTTTTCAAATTATTGTCTAAATTAACCATTTTCCTTCAAATTTAGTTATCTTGTTGAAATGTATCTTTCCCATCGCCTGAGTACATCCTTTAATGTTTCATCCAAATAAGAATAGGCATTATCCTTTATCCAAACAGGAATACCATAAGCTGCCTCTGCAATGCTACCAGTGATTGCTGCGAGTGTATCACTGTCGCCACCAAGTGAGATGGCATTTCTTATCGCATCTTCGAAGTCTCTACTCTCAAGAAAGGCGATAATGGCTTGAGGGACAGTTTCCTGACATGTTTCGGTAAAACGATAGTTAGGGCGGATTTCATCTAAAGTTTGAGATAGATTGTAGCCGTATGTCTTCTCTATATAATCCTTAATCCGTCTTTTACACTCTGTAGGATTGTCATTAATTGGTTGATCGTATTCTCTACAATAACCACCAAAGTAAAAACGACAAAGAAAGATAGCATCAGCTGTAGCCATTGCACCTTTAATACCTTCTGGATGATTATGAGTTACCTCGGCAGAAAGACTCGCAAGTCCTCTAGATGATGACCACATTCCGGTTCTCGCATAGACATCACAGTCCATGACCCAAGCACATGGAGAAACACGCATAGCTGATCCATTCCCAAAGCTATTATAAGGCTCAAGGTTATCGCTGTTTAGCCATGCATTAAACCGAGCACCGTAATCAGCATTCGGATACAGTCTGCCATATTTCTTCATCGCGTCAATGAAGTCGTCTTTTTGTCCACCATTCATAATCGCTTCTGCAACAGCACAGGTCATAACCGTGTCATCTGTAAAAAAGCAGTCCTTCCGGAATAAAGGAAAGTCCTTCGTTTTGATATTGTTCCATTCGTAAACAGAACCGACAATATCTCCAATAATTGCTCCAAGCATCAGATTCCTCCATGTGACGTATTGAGGCCGTGATATATTTTATAAATTTGTAGTTCCTTATAAACTAAGTTCCTACAAAATTTATAGGTGTTCATCTAATAAAATTATAGTTCACATAGCTCTAAATTAAAGTTAAGATATATAATGGAAAGACTTAATAATTTTTAATATAAACATTTTTAATAAATAACTTTATTTGATTTCACAATTTGCTTCACTCTCCAGTTATAACTATACTGGTTGTACACTAGCCATCAGACCGTGAGAAATAAAACATCTATTATTTTGAAAGTCTGAAAAATAGGTATCACTGATAAAACTGTATAGGTTATCAACAGGTCTATTGTACCAATCCTTGTAAACATATTCCATCTCATATATCAGTAATGCTTGTCCATCTTGACTATAGCCTTTGAAAGTTATCGAAAAAACATCTCTAAACCCGATAACCTTATCATTCTTATTTGAATTATTCCTATTTCTATATTGCTCAAAATCAATAAGTCGCGTATAATTCATGAGTTTAGATAAGGATTTATCTGATAATTTCTGACTATGTTCAAAAACGATTATTCCAGTATTCCCACACTCTTGGTAGGACAGTTCAGAGTTCATCAGATTACACTCTAAATAACCAAAAATTTCACAACCACAATGGATAATAAATTCAATTTTAGAAAAATATTCTTTAGTCCATATCATCTTTTTTCTCCACTACTAACTATGCTAGGAGACATTGTTCCAAACTCACAAATCTACTTTTGGCCTAACATATTTTACATTTAGATATAATACTAAAATATCTATTACGACAAAAGCGTTTGTTTCAAGGCTTTCTTAATTTCTTTTGTTACAAAGTTTTAATACTATTACCAGTATAGCTAAGCACTTGATGTAATACGTTTGTAAGAATCAAAAGGCTTGGGAAACCTTTTGAGAATTAACATAGACCGAAAATGATAGAATCAACATTTAACACTACGCTCTGTAAAAACTAAAAACACAAAGTTACCAGTAGTACCTTTTCTCACTTAGATATTGTTCTTTTTGTTCTCTAGAATTTTCATGATTTCTATTTCCTAATAATTCATCTGTTGAAGAAACTATTGGGTCTATCCAGTCAGCTTTGGATCTAATCCAATCAATTTCGTCTTTACTAAGTTTCCCTGCTATCTCCAATTTATCAGCCATCAATCTTAAATCATTTGCAGTTTGAAAATCTTCTAGCATATTAAGAAGAGACATTGTCCGCTTCTTCTCTTCTTCGATTCTATTTTGTAATTTTCTTTTTCGCTCTTGTTCTTCTTCGTATAGTCTTTCTCTCTCTTCACGTTCAAGGCGTAAGTTCTTAACTTTATAATACTCTTGGTAAATTAAAACAATTATTTCTGGGATTGATTGTTCAAGTGTGAATTCTTTAGTATCTTTAATGTATTTACCATCTATTATCTTAAATCGAAATTTTCCATTTGGAATATAGTCATACTTCTTTATTCT
Source organism: Streptococcus mitis (assembly GCF_946190285.1). Lineage (GTDB taxonomy): Bacteria > Bacillota > Bacilli > Lactobacillales > Streptococcaceae > Streptococcus > Streptococcus mitis_CP. Next base: position 343,767 of record NZ_CAMHZX010000001.1, read on the forward strand.
TGGTTTAAAAGCATATCTATTAAACTTAACGCTATCATTGTACTCTGCTAGTTCTTTAGCTTCTTCTTTTGTTAATTCATGACTTACTTTGTCTGTTGATTCTATAACTTCAAAACGAACAATATCCTTTTCAATTTGAATATCCCAATTTGAAGTTACATTATCACCGATTTTTTCAATAACAGTAACTAGTGTATCTAAAAAGCGATATAAACGTGGAAGAGAATTTACTGAAATATTTTTTACAAATTTAGGTTCTTTTAAATCATTATATCTGTGTCTAGAATCAAAGTAAGGATAGGAAGCAGCTTTTTCCCTCTTATTCCACTCTGCGATTTTATCTCTTAGATTAGCTACAGATTTATGTAATCTCTTATTTGGAGACTGGTTTAGGTTTGAAACGGCTTCGATAATAAGCTCTATTTTATCGTCCTCTAAAAATGATAACGAACTTCTTATACTAGTTGTATCAAGTTTAACAGTATCTTTATCTTCCGAACTCTCCTCTTTATGTTTAGCATGTTTTATTCTATTGTTCTTTAGACTTTTTCTATCGATATTAACTTCATTTACGCCATTTTTTGGTAATGGAACAATAAGTTCACTTAAATCTTGGCCAGTATTCTTACGATACCAATAACTACCCTTTGGAATTGGGATTTCAAATTCTTTGCATTTCTTAAGTAAGTCTGAATAGCTTAAATCATATTTCAATGCAACTTGTTTTGCACTCATCTCCCAGATTTCTTCATAGAGTTCTTCTCTAGAAAAGGTCTTTATCATCTTCATTTGAAACACCTTTACCCTTATACTTTACATCACCGTTTTTATATTTACCAAGCGAAAACGCAAATTCAAAAACTTCTAATTCTTCACTTCTGCATTTTCGCTTAATATAAAAAGTAAATCTTGTTTTAAACCGTTAAATTCCTCTATAATTTTATCTAAACTAGCTTCAATATTTTCAACACGGATCTCTGATAGCTTACCGTGATTGTATGAAATCATTCTTTCAGCAATAATATGATATGACCAACTCTCAGTGAAACGTCTATCTCTTTCTTCGTTATGAATAGCAAAACCAATTGGAAGAAGATTGTTTCTAAGACCTATCGCAACTGCCTGTGAACTTATACCTAAATAATCACCAGCAATTTTTAATGTGATTTTATTTAATTTTCTAATATCTTCATCGGTATATTTCGGCATGTCAGTACTCCTTTTTTTATAATTCAAGTTGATGATTTAATAATCATATCAATTGTTTTCATACTTTCTACTTTCTAAACAATTTTCAAATATATAGCGTTTTCATTATTTTCTTATCCTATTATATCATTATTCAAAATAAAAAACTGCAACTTACTCGTTGCAGTTAAACACAGATTTACTTCTGTTCCTTCTAAAAATTTATAAGTTCACTTTCAGGAATGTTAAAAACATCATATTTTTCAAAATAGGGTTTTAACATTTCTTTCCATCTAGCTTTATGAAAATTGATTGAGTTTAAAGGAGATAGGCCATAATTTCCCAATGCATAACCATCATTTACTTCAACAACAAGTGTTCTGCCCTCAAATGAATTTAAAACTTCACTAATATTATATCTATAACAGAAAATCTTTTCCTTATTACTCTTTGTTCAAAGATTCCAGTATTTCTCTATAACCTTCATAGAAACGATCTCTTGTAACTACCTCACCAGGATATTTCTTTTCAAGAAGTAGGAATATATCATTTGGATTAATTCCTTCATCTAAAAAATCTTGATACAGTGGGCTACATAACCTCATTTCACCTTTACTTGAAAATTTTAAAAATGTTCCATATATTGGAATCATTGACAATAAATTGTATAGACTTTTTTTCATTGTTTTCCTTTTATCTAAGTTTATTAATTTAATCAAATATAACTACACTATCATTACTGAAGCTATTAAAGGTAAGATTTACTTTATCATAAACTTCCTGAGTTTCCTTATAAATCTTATCTGAAACATATGAGGCTCTCAATTCGGATTTCTCAATAAGCACCCATTTTAATTGAGAGTATGAATATTTTGCAAAAGTAATCCATTGTGCGTAATTTATAGTCATAGGATTTTTTGTAAAGTAGATTTTCCCTGCATTAGCAGATGTAGCTGTAGAGTGTCCAATAAATAGCATCGTATGTAATTTTGGATGTTTTTCTCTATCCAACGAAAAAGGGATAGAATTTTTTAATGAATGTCCTTCGTTGATTCTCTTAAGAGAGTATCCAATTCTGACTATAACTTCAACAATCATTGTAGAAATAGCCATACTGCTAAAATGAATGAAATCATAACCTTCGTAATACATTCCTTGTACTATTTCTGCTATTGTTTGATCCTCATCGCCAATTTTTCCAAACTGAAGCAAATTAAATAATCCCATCAATGGTGCAGGTAATCCCATTGATGTCGTAATATCAGATTTAAAATGGATTATCTGCTTTGCTATTGCTGCAAAAATATCACTTTCTTTTCTATCTGTGTAATTCTCCATAAATTGAGATACTATTTTCCCAGTTTTATCAATAGTAGTCATCTTACCATTTAGAATATCACATACACCAATTACTAAACCAAGAAGTGGATCATGTCCAAGAGATAACAATCTATGATAGTATGCAGATAGTCCATTAACATTTACTTTGGTATGACGATTATCTTGTGCATCAAATGGGACTTTACTGACCTTTGAATTTGCCAACTTTTCCATTTCTTCTTCAGGAAATCGTTGATTAAACCAGTCTCTTACATAATTAGATAAAGGGCCACCTTTTAAACCATTCGGAGTTTTCTCAGGTATTCCAATTAAAAGTATATCAACAATCGCTGCTAATATACCAGCTACTGCACAAATCGATATATCAATTTTGTCAAGTTTATGAATGTTGTTAAAATCATCCTGCAATGATTGAATAACTGATTGATTAAGTTTCAATTCTTCATTTGTGAAGAGTGCATCTAGTTCATTCATTGAACCAACTTCGCACTCCGCTTTTATTACTAAGTCTTCCCATTTAGGTACAACGATAGTTCGTTTTTTAGTTTCGGTATCTATTATTGGTAGATCAGTCAGAGTATAGCCTAGCTCTCTCAATAATTTTTCACTTTCCTCTATACGTTCTTCTGCAATAGACATATCGGGTCTGTTTATTAAATTTAACTCTTTGGTTTGATGAGTTAAAATATTATTGAATTTTTGTTCTTCATCAGAATAAATGAATTTACTCATTGTTAGTCCCCTAAATCGTTTTTCAAATCTTTAATTGCTTGAGTTAGGAGGATATTTAAACTCTGTAAATAATCTAGGCGTTCCTTATCAGCATCTGCCTCAGTTTTAAGAGCTTGTATAATAGCTTCATGTTTTTGCAATGCTTCTTTATATAACCGTTCTTTTTCCTGTTTAAGTTGTTTATTTTTTAGATTAGAAGCTAATAATATACCGCCTCCGGCTAATACAACGACTGGAGCAGCCATTACAAACACTCCAGCTACCATACCACCTCCAACGACACCGCCAATAGCTGCAAGACCCGAAGTAATACCAGCCGCTGATAACCCTACAGTACCTAAACCATAAAGAGCTGCAAATGAACCTATCCCACCAATACCTGCCCCCAATGCACCAGCTAACACTTCTGGAATTGGACTCTCTCTTATTGTACGTGTTTTATCATTAAGAGCTGCCGCTGCCTCATTAATTATGTTTACAACTTGTTGTAGTGATTCTACATTTTGAAATACTGCTTCTTTACTCATAAAAAATCCTCAATCTTTTATTATTCTAATTATACCATGTATAAATTGAAAAACTGTAACATAAAAGTTACAGTCTAACAATATTTATCCAAAAACAATGTGAAATACTCCCATATCAATATGATGCGTTTGTGGGACTCAAAAGATTTGGGAAACCTTTTGAGGATTAGTTCCGTCTCACTAACAAACTCACACACTCAACATGATGCGTTTGAGGAAAAAGATCAACCGGCTGTACTTTATTCAACTCGTATCCCAATTCTCGGTAGAGTTTGATATCACGCGCCATGGTTGCGACATTACATGAAATATAAGCAATGCGATCAGCACCTGTTTGGCTACTTGCTTTGATAAAGCTCTCGGTGAGTCCTTTTCTTGGGGGGTCCACTAGGATAAGGCTTGGTTGAATTCCATCTTTAAGCCAATTTTTCATGGCATTTTCAGCTGTGTCACAGACATAGTTGGCATTTGAAATATTGTTCAGTTGAGCATTCTTTTTGCTATTCTCAACCGCTTCTGGAATCACTTCGACACCGTAGACTTCCTTGACATGTTTCGCAACAGAGAGGCCAATCGTCCCGATACCAGAATAGGCATCAATAACCACATCATCTTCTTTTAATTCAGCAAAGTCAATGGTTGTCTGATAGAGTTTTTCAGCCATTTCAGTATTGACTTGGTAAAATGCTGGTCCAGCGATTTGGTAGTCATTTCCCAACATCTGGTCAGTGATAAAGTCTTGTCCATAAAGTGTGCGCCATTCCTTACCAAAAATAGCATTGGTATTTTGGTCATTGATATTTTGCATAACAGACACAATCTCCGAGAACTGCTTGATTAGTTGTTCAATCAATTGGTCAACACGAAAAACTTTGGGACGAGTTGTTACCAAAATAACCATGATTTGTCCAGAATAGTGTCCACGACGCACCACAAGATTTCGAATCAAGCCAGATTGTTCCTTTTCATCATAAGGTTTCAAATCATAACGACGGAGCAAGTCGCGTAGGGCTACAACTACCTCATCAATCACAGGATCTTGGATAAAGAAATCTTCTAGAGGCATGAGGTCATGCGAATTCTTACGAAAAAATCCTGTTTCCAAGACACCATTCACTCGACGAACAGGGACCTGTGCCTTGTTGCGGTACTTGACTGGATTTTGCATACCAAGCGTTTCAGCAACCTCTACATCAGCAATTCCTGCAATCTTGTAGAGACTGTCCTTAACTTGCTTGGTTTTAAATTTGAGCTGTTCTGGATAGGCAAGATGACCTAAATCCGCGATTCCTGAACGCAGGTAAGCCAAATCTAGATCTTGATTACGGTGTGGTGATTGGACAAGGTATTCTTCTACTTTTCCAAAACCAATCTTTTTATTAACCTTGAGGACACGCATAAGGATTTTTTCACTTGGTAAAGCATTCTCTACAAAAAAGACCAAACCATCTACCTTGGCAACTCCTGCACCCTCATGGGTCAAGTCAACAATTTCAACTTCTACAATATCATTTTTCTTTAACATTCTCTTCTCTTTCTATTGGCCGACAAAAAAAGACGGCAACGTTACGGTTACCATCTATTATACCATGAAATTTCTTAAGAACCAAAACTCTTGAAGAAGTTGACAATGGCTTGCCAGAGGGAGCTCAAAAAGTTCCCGCCGTCCTCTAGCGCCTTATCAGCATCAAAGTTAAGGTTGATATTTTTAAAACTGTCGCCAGCTTGTGAAACAATACTTTGTTTAAGGTCATTCAAGGTTTTAGTGAAATCGGCATTGCTGAGGATATCACTCTTTGATAGATTCAAAGCAAAATTGATGATGATATTGATCTGGTTTCCTGTTATAACCTGATCGAGTTTGTAATTTTTTAAGGTATCTTCAACAATTTTGCGGACATCTTCTTCTGTCAGAGTTCCCTTAGATTCTTTTGCTTTGGAGAGTCCTGACTTGATATCAGCTAGGGCAACGTTCAATTTATTAGCATCATAGCCTGACTTGTCCTTGTTTTCAGCATTAATATCAGACAAAGCCTTCAACTCTTCTTGAGCTAAGTCTTTATTGGCTTGCGGTACCTTAGCTCCATTAGCTTCTAGCGAATAATAAATTCCTGCTAAAGCACTTTCTCCTGTAACGGGAATAGGTGCTGCTACAGTGATTTTGGCGTGTTCCACACCCAAAGTTACGGCCGCATTTCGGTACATATCCTGAGTCACCTTAGTGATGTTTTCTGGTGTTTCAATCTTGACCTCAAGTGGCGACTTGTTACCTAGTTTTTGAATCTTGGCTGATGAATACAACTGTAAACTAGAGTCATTGGCAACATTCATAATCTTAGAATAGACATCAGGTGTCATGGTCTTGAGTTCTTTGGTGTCTGTTGAGGCATTGTAGCCTAGTTTTTTTAGGGTTTGATTTTTTTGATCTTCAGACAATGATGAACCTAGGACATATTCAGGTTGGACATAGGTTTCATCGATGACTTTTTGAACATCTGTTGCTGCTTGGACGCTATTCATAGCTGTTACTGCCCACAAGGCCGCAGCACTAGTCAGAAAGAGTTTCTTTCTCATAGGGATTTTCCTCCTTTACCTTTCTAGAGTAATATATCTATCTTAAAGAAAACTTATAACAAAAACACCTGGGCTAGCCAGATGTCGAAAAGAGAGTGAAACATTTGATGATGTAAAGGTTGAGTTGTACTTGTCTAGAATAATAATAGTTTCCTCCATTTACATAGAGTTCCGCACCGTGAAAAATGGAAATGGGATGAATATAACTATAAGTCTTTCCAGTGGTATTGCCAAGCAAGGGAGCAACAGTCTCACGAGAGTACTGTTTGGCCAGTGCCAAGGTATTTTCCTTGCCATTTTGGGCGATATAATCGATATAGGCAGGTCCAAAATTGTAGGCTTGAACAGCCGTCCAGACATCTACCCCCTTCTTCTGGGCCAGATAGAGATTATCTGTCAGAGTTTGAATGCCTTGCCGAATGCTAGAGGCATTATCATTGATGGTGTTGGTGGAACCACTTGCAGACTCACTAGACTGCATAACATCGCCTTCTTTTCCTTTTGTTTCAGTATAAATCATAGCGAGCACAAGCTCTTCGTTTGCTGGGGTGTCTTTTTCACTCAAGATTTCTCGCACCATGGGTTGATAGGTCATGACTTGCTTGACATCCTGGTGAACGCGGTAAGCTTTATAGCCAGCAAAAAGGAAGACTGCTAGTACAAGCACTCTTCGAATTCGTTTAAACATTATTTACTTTGGATATCCTCGATATTTTTGATTAAGATAGAGTAGGTTCCGTTGTCGTTTTGGATAAACTCAACAGATTCGGCGTCTTGATAGACGTTATTGGGAACGATGAGCTCAATTCCATTTGACAAGGAGAGTTTTTGGTTTTCAAATTTCTTTAATTGGCGACTGGCATCAATTTCATCAAATTGAACAGGCTCTGGTACAGCTTCCTTGACTTGATCAATAAAGCTCAAACGAGCTGTCAGATTGTTGTCAAAAAGGTCGTTGGCCAATTTTTCAGGTGACAATTCATTACTTTCTTCTATATTATTGAAAATCGCTGATTTGACCTTAGATTGAAATTGGAAATCATCTATATTAAAAGTTTCAGCAATTTTCTGAGCCGTTTTTTCTAGTTCTTTGATAGATTTCTTGGGTGAAATCTTAGGGGCAACGGCAAGAAGATTATCTGAAAAATAGTTCAAAAAAGTCCCGTTGTACTTGATTCGTTTTTCAATCAGGTGATACTTTCGACTTTGAAGATTGACCACCAAGGCCTCATCAGCTCCTGTTCCAAATCCAGGCAGGTTATTCTGAGTTAGCTTGATTGGATTATCAACTTCTCCTCCGAGGTGGGTCAGGGTTTCCCGCAAGGCAATTCGCAAGAAAGCGAAATGTTCTACACCTTCTTTAGAAAATTGCACAAAAATCAAGTCATTGGTCTTGAGATTTTCTGAAATGCTGAACTCCTCTTTCCAGAGATTAGCCAGTGTCACTGATGTCTCCAACAAATCGTCTGTGATGTGATTGAAGAAGGGATTTTCTTCTTCGAAAATCCCAGTCTTGGCTTCATCTGAATACACACGTTCAATTTTTTTGCGCAGATATTCTTCGATTTTTGGAGTGATATTGAGAAACTTATCCGCTAAGAACAGCTCGGTATCATCCGGACTGAACTGATGGATAATAGCTTTCTTAATATAAATGTCCATAAAAATTTTAGTCCTCGTATAATGGGAAGGCATCTGTCAATGCTTTGACTTCACTTCTCACTTCTTCTAAGACAGCTTCATTTTCCGCATTTTTAAGGGTTTTAATGATAAGTTCAGCCACTTTGCGACTCTCTTCTTCACCAAATCCACGTGCAGTAATGGCTGCTGCTCCGATACGAATCCCACTAGTCTTAAATGGTGACAAGGTTTCGTAAGGGATTGAATTTTTATTTAGGGTAATATTGACTTCATCCAGCAAATTTTGAGCAACTTTTCCGTTTTCTACAACCTTGGTTACATCAACTAGGAAAAGGTGGTTTTCAGTTCCACCAGAGATAATACGGAAATTAGGATCTTGTAAGAAGACATTTGCCATAGCCTTACTGTTTTTGATTACATTAGCAGCGTATTCCTTGAAGGCTGGATCCAAAACTTCTTTGAAAGAAACTGCCTTAGCTGCAACAACATGTTCCAAAGGACCACCTTGAATACCTGGGAAAATAGCTGAATTGATCTTCTTAGCTAGTTCTTCATCATTTGTCAAGATCAAGCCACCACGTGGTCCACGAAGGGTTTTGTGGGTCGTTGTTGTCGTGATATGAGCGTATGGTACTGGGCTCGGATGTAGACCAGCTGCAACCAAACCAGCGATATGAGCCATATCTACCATGAGCTTAGCTCCAACAGCATCAGCAATTTCACGGAATTTTGAAAAGTCGATAATTTGAGAATAGGCTGAAGCACCTGCTACGATGAGTTTTGGTTTGACTTCTTGGGCTTGTTTCAAAATAGCATCAAAGTCCAAGAGTTCCGTTTCAGGATCAACACTGTAAGAAACAAAGTTGTAGGTTTGACCAGAGAAGCTGACAGAAGCTCCGTGAGTCAAGTGTCCACCTGCTGCCAAATCCATCCCCATAACCGTATCACCTGGCTCAATCAAGGCCATGTAAGCCGCACAGTTGGCTTGGCTTCCTGAGTGAGGTTGGACATTAGCGAATTTAGCGCCGAAAATTTCTTTTGCGCGTTCAATGGCTAGAGATTCTACCACGTCTACTACATCTGTTCCACCATAATAACGGCGTCCTGGGTAGCCTTCGGCGTATTTATTCGTCAAGATAGACCCTTGAGCTGCCATAACAGCCTTGGAAACTACGTTTTCCGAAGCAATCAACTCAATGTTATTTTGTTGGCGTTCTTCTTCTTTGGCAATAGCATTCCAGAGATCAGCATCGTATGCTTTAAAATCATCTTTGTCAAAAATCATAGGTCTTCTCCTTTATTGTATGACTAGTCCATTAGTTTCATTTTCTTATTAGAAAATCAAACTAAAAGATGCGAATAAATCGTTTCTGCATTTTATTACAAGTATAACCAACTTTTTCATAAAATGCATGAGCCCCCAGACGATGATCGGCAGAGTTTAAGCGGATAAACCCATAACCACGTCTTTTTGCTTCTTCTTCCAACCCTTTTAGCAAGCTTTTACCAATGCCTTGCCCTTGTGCTTGAGGCGAGACTGCTAAGGCTAAAATATTAAATCCTGCTTTAGAATAGAGGGATTCGTAAACTTCAGCATGGACATATCCAAGCAAGGCATGACTAGCTGCATCCTCATAACCAAGTAGGAAATGATGTGGATCCTGAGATAATCTAGCTAGTTGACTAGCTGTGTCCTCTAGACTAAAAGAATAGCCTAAGGCTTCTTGGTTGATCTCACATATAGCATTCACATCTGTTTCTTGTAAATCTCTTAGCATCTCATTCCTCCTCAAAAGAAATCTCTGGCAACTGTGCAAGAATATCTTCTCGCTTAATCGCCCCTTGGCGTAAGATTTTCACCTTGTCTCCAGACAAATCCAAAATCGTTGAATCCTGTCCAGTTAGAAAAGCATCGTCTTCTAGACCCAGAACCTCTTGGTCAAAATCTTTCAGAATTTGATCAAAGGTCACACCACTTGCCTGACCTGAAATATTGGCAGACGGCCCAATCAAGGGACCTGTCTCACGAATCAAATCCAGTGTAATGGGGTGACTTGGCATCCGAAATCCAACAGTCGCGAGACCAGAATTGACCCAATAGGGAACTCGGTCATTGGCTTCGAGAATAATGGTCAAGGGACCCGGTAAAAAGGTCTCTACAAGTTTTTGTAGATAAATTGGCTGATTCTTTGAAAAGTGCAAGATGTCCTCTAAAGAGGCAACATTGAGATTAAGTGCCTTGTCTCTAGGGCGACGTTTGAGCTGGTATACATGATCAACTGCTTTTTCGTCTAGAGCCTTGGCAAAGAGACCGTAAACTGTCTCCGTAGGCAGAACGACAGCTCCACCATTTTCCAACTCTTGTCTAATCCTGTCCATCACTAATCACGACCATCCTATCTTGACCAAATTGGTCCTTGAGTGTTCTTACTCGCTTTTCAGGAAGATATTTCCTAAAAAGTTCAGGAACACTTTGACCTTGCTTGTATCCAATTTCAAGGTAAATCTTGCCACCATCTGTGAGATAGTCTTTTGCATCTTCCGCAATTCTCCGGTAAATAGCTAGGCCATCCTCGTCTGCAAAGAGAGCTAGATGGGGCTCCGAATGCAAGACATTCAAGCCGACCTCTGACTCATCTTCACGAGAGATATAGGGTGGATTGGAAACAATTATATCATATTTTTCAGAAATTTCTGTAAAACAGTCAGATTTTTTTAAAAATATTTGAAGATTTTGCTTTTTAGCATTTTCGCTAGCTAAATCTAAAGCATCTTGGGAAATATCCGCTGCTGTCACTGACCAATCTTGTCTGTTTTTTGCTAAGGCGAGAGCAATAGCTCCACTACCTGTTCCAATATCCAGAACTGAAAGATTCGTCTCAGGATTTTCAGCCAGGATAAGCTCCACTAACTCCTCTGTTTCTGGACGAGGAATCAAAACCCGCTCATCAACTTTTAACTGCATTCCATAAAAGTCTGCCTGTCCAATGATGTACTGTGCCGGTTTATGAGCTACTAACTGTTGGAAAATTCCTTTAACAAAAACTTCTTCCTCTTCCGTCACTTCCTGCTGAAGAGAAAAGACAAAGTCAGTAAAAGAGAGATTTTTCAGGCTACGATAGACAAAAGAGAGGCTTTCAGCTTCCTCTCCTTGTCTTATCAACTCTTCTTCAAAATTTGAAAATAATTGAGCTAATTTCATTATTTGTTTAATTCTTCTAATTTTTGCGTTTGGTCATAAAGAACCAAGGCATCCACAACTTCATCCAATTTACCAGATAAAATGGTATCTAGTTTTTGGAGGGTTAAACCGATACGGTGGTCTGTGACACGGTTTTGTGGGAAGTTATAAGTACGAATCCGCTCTGAACGGTCACCAGTACCGATTGTTGACTTACGCTCAGCGTCTTGTTCATCCTGAGCAATTTGTGCAAAGTGGTCAGCAACACGCGCACGGATGATTTTCATGGCCTTCTCACGGTTTTTCTGCTGGGTACGTTCTTCCTGCATCTCAACCTTGATATTGGTTGGCAAGTGAACGATACGAACGGCAGTCGCAACCTTATTGACGTTCTGTCCACCAGCACCAGAGGCGTGATAGATGTCAACTCGAAGGTCTTTTGGATCAATATCGTATTCTACTTCTTCGACTTCAGGCATGACAAGAACTGTGGCAGTTGATGTATGGACACGACCTTGGCTTTCTGTCACAGGGACACGTTGCACACGGTGGGCACCTGATTCGTACTTAAGCTTAGAGTAAACAGACTGACCTGAAACCATGGCAACGACTTCTTTGAAACCACCGACACCGTTCATAGAAGCTTCCATGACTTCAAAACGCCAGCCTTGGGCTTCAGCATACTTTTGGTACATGGTTAGCAAATCTCCAGCGAAAAGTGCCGCTTCGTCACCACCAGCCGCGCCACGGATTTCAAGGATGATGTTCTTGTCATCGTTTGGATCCTTTGGAAGGAGCAAGATTTTTAGTTTTTCTTCGTATTCTTCTTTTTCAGCCTTGGCATCTTTGAGCTCTTGCTTGGCCATTTCTTCCAGGTCCGCATCTCCGCCTGATTCCTTAATCATCTCTTCAGCATCAACGATGTTTTGAAGGACTTGTTTGTACTCACGGTAGGCTGTTACCGTATCACGAGTAGAAGCCTCTTCTTTGGAAAGATCCATGAAACGCTTGGTTTCCGAAACCACATCTGGGTCACTCAGCAATTCTCCTAATTCTTCATAACGGTCTTCTACAGCTTGTAGTTGATCATAGATGTTCATTTTTCTTCATTCTCCTTATTGATTTCAGGGGCAAAATAATGTTTACGGCAAACTGAGATATAGGTTTCATTACCACCAATCTGGATCTGTTCTCCATCGTAAACGGGCAGTCCATCCTGTGTTCGCAAAACCATAGTCGCCTTTTTTTTACAATACTGACAGATGGTCTTGATTTCGTCAATCTTGTCTGCTAAAAGCAAGAGATATTTGGAACCTTCGAACAGTTCATTGCGAAAGTCATTTTTCAAACCAAAAGCCATGACAGGTATGTCTAACTCATCAACAACACGAGCTAGATCGTAAACATGGTGACGCTTGAGAAACTGGGCTTCATCGACCAAAACACAGTAAGGCTTTTCTGGTAGGTCTCGGATATAGCCAAAGATATCCGTCGTCTCCTCAATCGCAAGAGCAGGGCGTTTCATACCGATTCGACTCGACACATAGCCAACACCGTCACGCGTATCCAGAGCCGAGGTCATAATCACAACACCTTTTCCTTGCTCCTCATAGTTATAGGCCACCTTGAGAATCTCAATCGTCTTACCAGAGTTCATGGTCCCATAACGATAATACAACTGTGCCATGTTTCTTGCTTCACGTCCATTTCTAAATTTTTGCTACATTCTAGTATATCATAATTTTCTTAAGCTTTAAACGGCAAAATGTGGTAAAATAGAAGAAATCAAAACTAGTGGAGGAAGCCATTATGCCATTTGTACGCATCGATTTATTTGAAGGACGCACGCTCGATCAAAAGAAGGCTCTTGCTAAGGAAGTAACGGAAGCGGTCGTCCGTAATACTGGAGCCCCTCAATCAGCTGTTCATGTCATCATAAACGACATGCCAGAAGGAACTTACTTCCCACAAGGGGAAATGCGCACCAAATAAGCTAGCTTAAGCAGAATTGCTTAGGCTTTTTCAATCTCCAAGTAGCATCCATTGAAGAAATAGCCTAAATTTGTTACAATTTGAAAAGAGACTTGGAATATTCCAAGAAAAGAGCTATTAATTAAAGGAAACATTATGATTACACGTGAATTTGATACCATCGCTGCTATCTCTACTCCACTAGGTGAAGGGGCTATCGGTATTGTCCGCCTAAGCGGAACAGATAGTTTTGCGATTGCGCAAAAGATTTTCAAAGGGAAAGACTTGAGTAAGGTTGCCAGCCACACGCTTAACTACGGTCACATCGTTGTCCCTCAGACAGGGAAAGTCATGGACGAGGTTATGGTTGGGGCTATGAAGTCTCCAAAAACCTTCACTCGTGAGGATATTATCGAGATTAACACCCACGGTGGGATTGCGGTGACCAATGAGATTCTCCAGCTAGCTATCCGTGAAGGAGCTCGATTGGCTGAACCTGGTGAATTTACTAAACGCGCCTTTCTAAACGGTCGTGTGGATTTGACACAGGCCGAGGCGGTGATGGATATCATCCGCGCCAAGACAGACAAGGCCATGAATATTGCGGTCAAACAACTTGATGGTTCCCTTTCTGATCTTATCAATAATACCCGCCAAGAAATCCTCAATACACTTGCCCAAGTTGAAGTCAATATCGACTATCCTGAGTATGACGATGTTGAGGAAGCCACTACTGCTGTTGTCCGTGAGAAGACTATGGAGTTTGAGCAATTGCTAACTAATCTCCTTAGAACAGCTCGCCGTGGCAAAATCCTTCGTGAGGGAATTTCAACTGCCATCATCGGACGTCCCAACGTTGGAAAATCTAGCCTTCTCAACAATCTCTTGCGTGAGGACAAAGCTATCGTTACAGACATTGCTGGTACGACACGTGATGTCATTGAAGAGTACGTCAACATCAACGGTGTTCCCCTAAAATTGATTGACACAGCTGGTATCCGTGAAACGGATGACATCGTGGAACAAATCGGAGTTGAGCGTTCGAAAAAAGCCCTTAAGGAAGCCGACTTAGTTCTACTAGTGCTAAATGCCAGTGAACCACTGACTGCGCAAGACAGACAACTGCTTGAAATTAGTCAAGAAACCAACCGCATTATTTTACTTAATAAAACCGACCTGCCTGAAGCGATTGAAACTTCGGAACTACCTGAAGACGTTATTCGTATTTCAGTCCTTAAAAACCAAAACATCGATAAGATTGAAGAGAGAATCAACAACCTCTTCTTTGAAAATGCTGGTTTGGTTGAGCAAGACGCTACTTACTTGTCTAACGCACGTCACATTTCCCTAATTGAAAAGGCTGTTGAAAGCCTTCAAGCTGTTAATGAAGGTCTTGAACTGGGAATGCCAGTTGACTTGCTTCAAGTTGACTTGACTCGTACTTGGGAAATCCTCGGAGAAATCACTGGAGATGCTGCTCCTGATGAACTCATTACACAGTTGTTCAGCCAATTTTGTCTGGGTAAATGATGATATTAGAATAGTATTGAAACAGAGACTTGCTATAGTGAGGCGCAATTAGAGATTAACGAAAACGAAAGATTTATTTTTAAGTGAAGCTTTCCAACGGAACTCAAAAACAGAATGACCACACTAGAGTATCAATACTTCTGCGTGGTCATTTTTAATAATTTATATCTTTAATGCTTTGTATTATGCCATTAGTCACAACTCGTTATAGGTTCAATGTTGTTAATAATATCATATATTTTATCTAGAAGAACTTTAAACCCCTCCATATCCTCTTTTGTATATGATTCTAGATTTTTTGCTAAATCTTCTTTTACGCTTTGCTTTAAATCTTTTGGTATATCATTAAAACCATTAACGTCCGCTAGTTTTGATAAAGCAATTTTTTTCTTATGGTCGTTTGAAAAATAATCTTCTATTACAAAAGAGTCTTTTGTGTATCCATCGGTTATAGGTAATTTAAGATAGTAAAATTGACCTTTTTTATACGTTTTTTTATCTTTCTTATCTTTTCCTTTTTTTATTATCTTTTTTAATCCATCTCCACCCGCATCATCACGATCGAATACAACAATAATTTTTTTATCAGAAGGCATGATTGCTTTTAACTCATTTACCATATGACATACATTTTGGGCTCCGCCACAATGGATAAAATCTACATCTCTTAATAATTTATATTTATCTTCGTCGGAGTAAACGCTAATTGCTTTTTTAATATAATTAACATCTCCTTCCCCCTCTGTTAACACTAAGGGTCTTCTCTTGGAAACAAATAAAGAATGATCTATATAGTTCCATTGCCCGTTCGTTAATTTGTTTATTGAGTTTGCAACAGAATCATATGTAATCCTACATTCATTATCATCTTTATCAAAGAAAATTACTTTATCTGCATTAAAAAGTTGTGACATTGTAGGGGAATGTGTTGAAATCACAAACTGACTTTTAGGGTCACTACATATCAGATTGTATATTTCTTCTTTTCTACTCTCATGAAGATGCGCATCGGGTTCATCAAAAAGATATAGATTTTCTCCAGAAGTAAGATTTATTGCACCATATATAAGTAATAGCTTCTTTTCTCCTTCCGATATATCTTTTATTCCCACACCAGAATCTGTGATTATCTTAAAATCTGTGATTATTTTAAAGCCTTTATACAAAATAAGAACCGCCATATTATATAATAGATCTTCTTCATAACCACAGATATCAACAAGTTCTTTAAATTTATCAGTATCAATTATCACATGTTCTAATTGTTTAGGATTGATAATTTCTAAAATTCGCTTTACCATCTCGTTCTTGTTGCGTTTCATCTTATCATTATCAAAAGTCATTTCAATATTTCGAATTCCTGATATACTCAATCCACTCAAATAATCAGAAGCATCCTGGCTTTCCATAATATGCAGTATACTTGCTATAATCTCCCAATAATAATGATTAAAAAAGATCATTCGTTGTTTGCGATAGGGCATTGCGTTATTTATATATTGCTTATTATAATTATCATATATCTCAAAATAATAATTATCCCAAAGCCTCGTTTCCTCACCACTATATACAGCTATTACATGCTCAGGTAAACACTTATCAATATCGTCTTTTGATAAGTGAACTAACTCTTCACCTTGTTTATATTTGGCTACTATTTTTTTATCTGATAAATTATCAAGGTGAATAACAATCTCGGATGATGATTCTGGCAGTGATATAGTATCTGGAGTTGAGATCTGATATTCCAGTTCGAACTGAAAATTTGCAATCAGCTTATCTTTACCTAGATATAAGGATGAAAAGATTGCACTAATCACTTCGAGTAGATTACTTTTTCCAGAACCATTGAGCCCGACAATTAATGAACACCCGGCAGATTTCTCAAAATCAATATCTATATTTTTTAGATTTTTATAATTATTTACTTTTAATTTTAATAGTTTCATTACACACCTTTATGGGCTAATTGAAAATTTCGCTTTCAAAACCTATTTTTGCTCGTTTCCTTAGTTCTTCAGCCTTATCGTAGTATTTATTAGCTCCATCTTTTTGATTGTTAAATTTATCGATAATTCTCTGTTGTTCCGGAATAGAGGGTACGGGAATACGAATAGCACCAATTTCATCACTATTTAAGTTATACTGTCCACCACCTTGTCTTCTCATAACAGCAATTTGTTCTCTAACTATAGGCAGTAAAAACATGATATTTACATAATCAGTCAATATTATACTGTTATCAAATCGATATCTTATTAAATATGAAGCGTATGTAAATGTCTCAGCATTTTTGAATACCGCAGCTTTTCCGACTAGGTCTTTACTTCCATTTGTTCTTGTAACCAAAAAATCTCCGTTGTGTAGAATCCATTTATCAACTTCTGTTTTGGACGAAGCCTCCTCCGCTGGGACATATTTTAATTCAGAATAATCAACTTCTCCATTAACGATATTTGTCATACGTAACATAGGAATTAATCCTTTTTTTTGCTCAAGTGACGACTTGATAGATAATCCAAATAATGATTCTGGTTCTAAGTCAGAAATTGATTTACTATCATATTTAAAGCTGTTATTAATTTTATCTAAGTGTCCTTGTTTGTAAATATATCCAACTTCCCATCTATCAGTAGCTGTAAATGAAACTGTACTCAAAATTGATGCAGTATCATCTGCTTTTAAGTCATCTTCATTTAGATTAGAAACCTCAGCTTGAATATCTTTTAACAATGTTAAGCCATATTTATCACCTTTAACAACTTCTGCTTCTGCCTTGTCTAATAATTCATGATATTCTTTCAATATTCTCTCTTGTTCAGTAATAGATGGTACTGGTGCTTTAATTGCTGCTAATTTTTCATAGCGCAAAGTTTGTCTTACGGATCCAGTTGTTGAGTCTTTTATCAATAAACTGAACAAATTGCTTTTCATCATCAACCATAGATATTCAGGTAAAATTGTATTTTTACAACTAAAAACCACATAAGCAGGGCTGATATAATTTCCTTTTAAGTCAGAGGTCTTTATTCCAATAGACCCAACATTTATACGATATGGGTTATAAGCCAGCCAATTTTCTTTTACAATATGATATTTTTGCTTAATTGATTTTCCTTTTTCTATGCTTGCATCGAACATGCCAATTTTATTAGAGACACCCAATATTGCAAAATCATCGTCTGGATAGTCAGATGGGCATATTTTTTCTGTGTGATGAATAAGATGCTTACCCAATTCTACAATGGGATAATTTGAATTAAGTTTAGAGAAAAAGAATTGTTTCACATCCCATTGAGTCATATTTGAAAACTTAACTTGTGATAGAAGTATTGATTGATTCTTCATGTAATACTGTCTCCTCGTTCCCGTTCACTCGTATATATGTACCGCTACCAACTTTATATAATATGTCATTTGTATTAACAGTCCACAAATTAACATTTTCACAGTATTCACGGTACTCTTTTACCAAAGCTTTCAACTGCTTATTTTCAGTTGCAGCCCCAGTAGTTGTAATTCCAGCATCATCAACTTTAGCAATTGGCACATCATAATCAAATTTTTCTTTTACAAGAGGTTTTACCTCATCTTCAATGAGTTTTTGGATAGCCTTAAGAGTACTCTCAGCTTCTTTTTTATCTGATTTGTTTTGCTTTTGTTTCATTTGAATCTGTTCAATTTCACGCTCTATTAAAGCTATATTTTGCTTATTCTTTTTGGCTATTTTAAGTTTGGCACGCGCCTCTTTTAAATCACTTTTTAATGATTCAATAAGTGTTTCACAATTAGCAATTTTAGTATTTTGTGCATTAATCTCTGATTGATATTTTGCCGTTACTTCTAATAGAGCTTCTTTATTACATTTCTCATACTCAGCGATTTCTTTGTCTGTGAATTTTTTCATGAAAACAAGACTAGGTTTTACTGTTGCTCCAGCAGCAATAAAAACATCTTGTGGAATAGAACAAATTAAAATTAATTTTGCTTTTCCTTCAAAATATTCTCTTACTGATTGTAGATTCTTGTTATTAAGAACACCTTCTGGAAGCACCATTCCCATACGTCCACCCTTCTTTAACAGACGCAAGCATCTTTCCATAAAGAGAACCTCTGTTAATGTAGAGGTATTTCCTAAATCATACAGGGATAGTAGCGACTTCCCAATATTATTATCCACCTGTTTTAATGCATTGTCATAAGATGTACCATACTTTTTCTTGTATTTCTTTTTCATATCCTCATCGGTGAATTTATCAGCTTCAGAAATTAATTGATTCCTGTCTACATTTTGTCCGAATGGAGGATTTGTTAGAATGACATCAAATCTTTCCTCAAAAATACCATTTACATTTAGAAGTCCATCATGATGGTGAACTCCACCATGACCATCACCATGCATTATCATATTCATCTTAGATGTACGAGCCATTCTAGGATTTGCATCAGTACCATATATACAATCTCGTGACAATTTATACATACGACTCCCTTCAATACTTGTATCTAGTTCAGTATTTAAGGCATTTTGCATATCATCAATAGACTGTGAAATTTTAATTTGTTCCGCCTCAGGTTTTGTGTCAAAATTATTTCCTTCTAATTCTGTCCTTAATAATTCTTTATGCTCCCTAACATCAAACTCAATTTTGTCTCTTACGTATTCAAAAGCCTTAATTAAGAACCCACCCGAGCCACATGTCGGATCACATATTATTTCTCCCTCCTGAGGGTCAAGTATTTCGGTCATAAAATCCACAATCGTTCTTGGTGTAAAGAACTGCCCAAGTTCCCCTCGAAATGTAGTTCCAAGAAACTGTTCAAATGCTATACCTTTAACATCATCCTGAGTATCCGAGAGATTAAAGTTCTGTAATTTTTCTAATATTTGTACAAAGCTATTTTCTCGTATTTTAATTTCGTCACTCTCTTCGAAAAGGTGATCGTCTTTAAATTCAACTTTTGTCGTGTTGAAAAGATTTTGCATATATGGTTGATCAATTCCTGCAGCCTTTAGTCCCGGTCTTATGTTTTTTTCGTAGTTTTCGGCTTGCTGTGTATATTCTTCCTTGGTAAATACTCTTGTACCTTTTTGCTGGCGTTCATATCTAATCTTCATAAACAGAAGTTTACTTATTTCATCAAATGCAGCCTCTGGAGAAAGCTTGTCATTATTTCTAATGATATTATGGCAAACTTGTAATGTTTTGGTAAATTCTTCTCTTGTAAAAGTTTTGGTCTGATTCTTAATTTGCTCAATCTTCTTAGCATCAGTCACATCTTTCGCTGTCGGAATTGCAACGACTTCTTCTAGCTTTTGAGGAAGATATGTTGGATCTACATTGAAAAATTTTGTTTCTTTCTCATTTGTAGTTACAAAAAATTCAGCGTGAGCCCAAGAAGCGTAGTTAAAACCTTGATAATAATCTTCAACACGTACTTTTACGTTTTCTGCTTTACATTCAACTACAATAAATGCAGATTTCTTTGCGTCCTTATCTGCTTTACTTTTCCATATGACAATGTCAGCACTTGCTTTACCTTGACCTCTGGATGAATTATTTACTTTTAGTTCTTGTGCCATTTGGTCTAGGTTGTATCCATATTCATTCACCAATACAGTTATATAATGTTGTCTAACCTTTTCTTCAGGCTTTGCAACAAGCCACTTATCCTTTAATGGAGCATATATCTTTCCATCTTTTTCTTGTACTTCTAACTTAGTCATGTAATGTTCTCCTATTTCTCTATTTTATAATCAAGCCAAGCTTCCTCTATTGTTTCATAAGAAATGTTATTATCTAAACAAAACGCATTGATACTTTTCATTGCTTTTAAGTTTGGCTTTGCACGTCCGGATTCCCAACGATTCACAGTAGAAAAAGCCACACCAATTTCCTCGGCAAAGTCCTGCTGTGTTAGAAATGAACGCTGTCTAATTCTTTTTATCTCCTCGGGGAAACTCATACGTATCTCCTTTTTCATTTTCCAGTCATCAATATAGCGTTAGTATACCACATTAAAACTAATTTTTCTAGTTACGGGTCTTTCTAGACTTTGTTATTGAAGGATTATTACATTCTGCCGTAATTTCCATCACCAATTAGATTAGGAAGTTAGAAAATAAAAAAACAAATATATTTGCTCAAAATACATACATACAGTAGTAAATGTAAGAGCAAATAAATTTTGAGAAATCGTCAAGTTATATTTCTTCTCGTGGCTATCAGGTAGGGGTGCAATTTCATAATATTTTTCGCTTGGTAATTAAGCCTCCATTAAGAAGAGAAACAAAAATTTGAACCAGGCTGTCAAAAATGAGAGATTTTCTTCGTCTATGCTATTGATAGAAAACTTTTTTCAAAGATGAGTACTCAAAAAAAGGACTTATATCCTTTTACTAATGAAGAGAAAAAGAAGGAGGAATTTAAACCTATGAATTAGAAAATATACAAACATATCTAAAGGAATATTCACCTTCTTCGAGCCTGAACAGAACCAGTTGATATAACGTGTGGAAGAGTTGGAACATATCTTTGATACAGCCAGATATAAGTCCTCCAACTCTGACAGTTTTTTGCGATTGGTTATGTTTTACATAGATATCAAGGAACTGAATGCAGAAATCATCAGAACCTCCTGCGCGAAGATAAAGCCATTATAACTGATATCGCTGGTACTACACGTGATGTCATCGAAGAATACGTCAACATCAACGGTGTTCCTCTAAAATTGATTGACACTGCTGGTATCCGTGAAACGGATGATATCGTTGAACGAATTGGAGTTGAGCGTTCGAAAAAAGCTCTTAAGGAAGCTGACCTGGTACTACTAGTGTTAAATGCTAGTGAACCGCTGACAGCCCAAGACAGACAACTGCTTGAAATTAGTCAAGAAAACAACCGTATTATTTTACTTAATAAAACCGACCTGCCTGAAGCTATTGAAACTTCGAAACTCCCTGAAGATATCATCCGTATTTCAGTTCTTAAAAACCAAAATATTGATAAGATTGAAGAGAGAATCAACAACCTCTTCTTTGAAAATGCTGGTTTGGTTGAACAAGATGCTACTTACTTGTCTAACGCACGTCACATTTCCCTAATTGAAAAAGCAGTTGAAAGCCTACAAGCTGTTAATGAAGGTCTTGAACTGGGAATGCCAGTTGATTTGCTTCAAGTTGACTTGACCCGGACGTGGGAAATTCTCGGAGAAATCACTGGGGATGCTGCTCCTGATGAACTCATTACCCAACTCTTTAGCCAATTCTGTTTAGGAAAATAAGAAATCCATGATCGTTCATTCGGTCATGGATTTTATTGTCTTTATTAGTAATCTGGTCTTAATACACCTGTTACAGTTGCCTTAGTAGCTTCGTAGTCGCCATCTACAACAACCTTGATAATGCGTTTGGCATCTTCTTCTGGTGCTGGAACAAGAGGTAGACGAGTTGGACCAGCTTCAAATCCCATATAGTTGAGAACGGCCTTAACTGGAGCAGGACTTGGATAAGAGAAGAGGGCATTGACCTTAGGAATGAACTTACGCTGAATTGCTGCGGCTTTCTTCATGTCGCTTTCTGCAATGGCAGTAAACATCTCGTGCATTTCATCCCCATTTGTATGAGAGGCAACAGAAATAACCCCGTCAGCACCAAGGTTCATGGCATGGAAAGCATCTCCATCCTCACCTGTATAAATCAAGAATTCTTCAGGCTTGTGCTCAATCAAGTAAGCCATATTAGCTAAGCTAGTACATTCTTTGACACCAATGATATTTGGATGGTCAGCCAAGCGAAGCATGGTTTCTGGAGTTAATTCGACAACCACACGACCTGGAATGTTATAGATAATAATTGGTAGGTTAGAAGCATCCGCAATCGCCTTAAAGTGCTGATACATTCCTTCTTGAGAAGGTTTGTTGTAGTAAGGTACAATAGCAAGCCCAGCTGCGAAACCACCAAATTCTGCTACTTCTTTGACAAACTCGATCGAGTCACGCGTATCATTGGTACCTACACCCGCAATCAAAGGGACACGTCCATTGACAACTTTTTGTACAGCCGCAAAGAGTTCCAACTCTTCATCATGGGTCAAGGTTGGACTCTCAGCAGTGGTCCCTGCAAGAAGAATTCCATCCGTATGATGAGCCAATAAATGTTCAATCAAGGCTGGAATAGCATCAAAGTTGATGGAACCATCCTCGTGAAAGGGGGTAATAAAGGCTGTGATGATTTTACACTCTTTTAAATCTTGATAAGACATGAGAAATACCTCTCTATTTCAAAGAAGGAGTTCATCTGAACTCCTAAATTATATGACTATTTTAATTCAAATTTCAATTCGGCAGTTGAACGAACCAAGCCACGTTCATGAAGAGTTTCTGCAATCTGAACTGAGTTCCAAGCAGCACCTTTGAGAAGGTTATCTGAAACAACCCACATGTGAACTCCTTTTTCAGCATCCAAGTCTTTACGGATACGACCAACAAAGGTATCACGTGAGCCTACAGCATTGATGGCTTGCGGATAGATTTGATGAGCTACATCATCTTCAAGAACAGCCCCTGGGAAGGCCGCGATAGCTGCTTTGACTTCTTCGATTGGAGCCACTTCTTTTGTTTCGATGTAAACAGACTCAGAGTGAGCTGACAAGACTGGAATGCGCACACATGTTGCTGAAACTGCAATGCTATCATCTTCCATGATTTTCTTAGTTTCCTTGGTCATTTTCATCTCTTCGTAAGTGTAATCATTGTCAGTGAAGACATCAATTTGTGGAAGAGCATTGAAGGCGATAGGATAGTGTTTCTTGTCACCACCTGAAGGCAAGATTTCCGCATGCAAATCACGTGGGGTTACACCATCATTCAAGACTTCACGAAGTTCACGTTGTGTCTCAAGAATTGCTCCCATACCAGCACCTGAAACTGCTTGGTAAGTTGAAACAATGATACGGTCCAAGCCCCATTTTTGGCGAACTGGTTCAAGAGCCACCATCATTTGGATTGTTGAACAGTTAGGGCAGGCAATGATACCGTTGTGGGCATCAAGTGCATGAGCATTGACCTCTGGAACAACCAAAGGAACATCTGGATTTTGACGGAAGTAAGATGTATTATCTACTACTACCGCACCAGCTTTAACTGCGTATGGTGCATATTTAGCTGATGTAGAACCACCTGCTGAAAAGAGAGCAATATCAACTCCTTCAAAAGCTGTTTCAGTCGTTTCTTCAATCGTAATATCTTGATCTTTAAATTTCAAAGTCTTGCCTGCTGAACGTGCAGAAGCAAGTAAACGAATTTTATCGATTGGAAGTGTTGATTCTTCCAACATTTTTATCATCTGAGCTCCGACAGCACCTGTCGCGCCGACTACAGCAACTGTATATCCCATAAATAACCTCTTTTGGAATTTTCTAAAAATTTCTATAATAGATGTATTATACTACTTTTTCCATGAATTGCAAAGCTTTTTCATCATTTTTTAGAAAATAAAAATCCCCAGTCGCTAGACCAGGGACTAAGAGGCATCTTCATGTGATGAGCAGGTTCACACAACTCATCAAGGTCCGCTCCTGCGTTATGACCTCCTTATGCTCAATAGTAGTCCGAAGACTACCTATCGACTCATCGCGTCTATTATATTACTAGAAATAAGTGGTTTTGTCAATAAGAAATCTTTGCAGGATGACTTTTATTATACAAAAGTCAGAATTTTTTCTCGCGAGCATAAGAAAAAACTCTTGTGCTCAAGAGTTTCCCTGTAAATATCATGCTAATTGCCGGGATTGAACCGGCGACCTCATCCTTACCATGGATGCGCTCTGCCAACTGAGCTAAATCAGCTTACCTAAAAAGTATACTATAGTTAGAAAATCTTGTCAAGTTTCCTTAGATATTTTCCATAAGAAAAAGCCAGGTAAGAGCTACCTAGCTTATCTAATTCTATTTGCTTAAATCGATTCGACGACCAATTTTACCGATAATAATCGCTCCAATAATTAATGAGGCAAATTCACCAATTCCTGTTGTGAACCAAGTAAGGAAAAATGGTAATTCTGCTACAATATTTAACTCTGCAGCGATAGTAAACATGGAAATTGAAAAGAGGATTGAAAAGAAGAAATGATCTTTTCGAATCAATCCGTTAAAGAGGTAATCTTTTCTGTATTTTGCAAAAAGCCAAACACCTAGACTAAGGAATACTAGGGTTGATCCACCACCAACAAAGACATCTAGCAGTCCGAAGCTAAAGAAATTAGCAATCATACAACCGATAGTAACTCCGATGATGTACTTAGGATTGTAAAAAGCCATAAAGTTCATCATTTCTGAAATACGGAACTGATAAGCACCATAGCTAATGGCATTTAGGGGCGGTGTAACAGTCAAAACGACATAGATAGCAGCGACAATTGCAATATCTGCAACATCACGAATAGTTAATTTTTTCATTTTTTCTCCTTTGGCGGTTTCCCGCGTATAATATGCTTGGTGAAAGAAGCTAAGCACCAAGGGTTGCTTGAATCAACCTTACTAGTATAGCACAATAGTCTGCTTTATGCTATACTAAAAGCATGAAAAAACGCATTCAAAGTCTCTTCGTGAATGAGCTCTTAGCCTATCTTTTTTTTGGTATAGCTACTACTCTTGTCTCCATTCTATCTAGATTAGTCATTTATCAATTAACCCATAAAGAACTCCTTGCAACTGGACTAGCAAATAGTATCGGTATCCTATTTGCATTTATTACAAATGATAGGCTTGTCTTTAAGCAAGCTAGAGAGAATTGGTCAATTCGTTTAGTAAAATTTACTATAGCACGTCTTTCTACTTTTCTTTTAGACTTGTTTTTAACTTTTCTATTTGTAACTCAGTTTCCTAATATTATCGGGCAATTTGTAAATTATAATATTAATAAGGTAAATAGTATTGAAACAGTTATTGCACAATTCTTAATAATTATCCTCAATTACATTTTTAGTAAGGTATTTATTTTTAAAAAATAAGAAAAATTTTAAACATATAGCTTGCAAGAACTTCTTAATTAATATATAATTAAGTGTAAAAATTTTTTGAAAGGAAATTATGAAAATGTTAAAAGATCTTAAAGCATTTTTGCTTCGTGGTAACGTTGTTGACCTTGCTGTCGGTGTGATCATTGCCACTGCTTTTGGTGCAATCGTTACATCACTTGTTAACGATATCATCACTCCACTTATTTTGAATCCAGCCTTGGAAGCTGCGAAAGTACAAAACATCGCTGAGCTTGCTTGGAATGGTGTTACATATGGTAAATTCTTGAGTGCTGTTATCAACTTCCTAGTTATCGGTACTGTTCTCTTCTTCGTTATCAAAGGAATTGAAAAAGCTCAAAGTCTTACTAAGAAAGAAGCTGCTGAGGAAGCTCCAGCTGGTCCAACTGAGTTGGAAGTACTTCAAGAGATCAAAGCTCTTCTTGAGAAAAAATAATCGATTAAAAGGATTTAGCACAAAGCTAAATCCTTTTTTCTTTACTCTTTCGGTAACTTGCCTGCTTTCTCAAGCATTTTCTTAATAAGATAAGGCATCTTAACATTTTCACGACCTTTTTTCTCAATCAATTTTTTAACAAATTCTGGCATTTGTAAATCTTGAGATTCAGCCAAGATGTTTTTCGTCTCATCTGAAGGAACTAACTCATCAAAAGTTTCTTCTTCTGGGAGAAATTCCTTAAATTCTTGATGTTCATTAGCTGTGACTGTATTAACTAAGGCATCAATCAAACGAGAATCTGTATTTGGCATTGGTGGACGATGATAGTTCACCCCCAATTCCTGACACAAGTCATAACATTCTACATCATTGTCAAACAAGACTTCAATGTGCTCACTGATAAAACTAATAGGAACAAAAATATAATGGTCTGGATGTTCTTTCTGTTCTCTGAGATACTCCAAGACATCAGGTTTAATCCATGGAATCCCGATATCACTTTCACTTTGCCAAGTATTAGTATATTGCTCAGAACTCAAACCTAGTTTTTCAGCGACTAGCTTGCTATTTTCGAAAATTTGGTCGATATAGGGGTCACCAAAATCCAAGGCAAAAATGGGTACACTGTGGGCTGAAAAGATGACTTTAAAGCTATCCTGCTTTACTTCTTCTTTTAAAATCTTAGCAATTTCATCTGCCCAATAGTTTAAGAGCGCTTTTTCTTGATACCAGTCCTTGATAACTAAAAATTTAATTTGTTTGCTTTCTAAAAATTTTTCATAGCCCATGACAGAGTAGAAAGAATAATGGGGCTCCAAAATCAAGCAAATACACTGTTCAATGCCGTCTGCTTCCATCTGACCAATCACATCTGGGATAAAGGGTCTAGAAAACTTATTAGCAAAATAAACACTATACTCATTCCCCAGCCTAGTTTCTACCAAAGCAACCTCTTCTCGAGTAATTTTTTGCAGAGGCGTCCCTCCAATTAGTACATAATTATCATAGAGAGTTTGAATCTCGTGGTCTTGAGGTCTTACTCCACGACGAATATTTGTGAAAAAATCAGCCACACCTTCAAAGGTAATCTCTTCTGGCGAACCGAAAGTCATCATTAAAATTGCTTTTTTCATAATCGCTTCCTTGTGATATTTTTATCAAGTTTATTTTATCATTTATCCATCAATAAGTAAACGCCAACATAGTGAATTTCTCGAACTTCTGTCTTTTGTTTTTCTCTCTTTTCTATGATACAATGGAAAAAATGAATTCTAAAGGAGTTTTTTATGACTTACCCCAATCTCTTGGACCGCTTCTTAACCTACGTTAAGGTCAACACGCGCTCTGATGAACACTCTACTACTACTCCAAGTACGCAGAGTCAGGTAGATTTTGCTACAAATATCCTTATTCCTGAAATGAAACGTGTTGGACTGCAAAACGTCTACTACCTTCCAAATGGTTTTGCAATTGGGACCTTACCAGCCAATGATCCATCTTTAACACGTAAGATTGGCTTTATATCTCACATGGATACTGCTGACTTTAATGCCGAAGGAGTCAATCCTCAGGTAATTGAAAACTACGATGGTGATGTGATTGAACTTGGAAATTCTGGTTTCAAACTCGATCCAGCTGACTTTAAGAGTCTTGGGAAATATTCAGGACAAACACTCATCACAACAGATGGAACAACCTTGCTAGGTGCTGATGACAAGTCAGGGATTGCTGAAATTATGACAGCTATTGAATATCTGACTACTCATCCTGAAATCAAACACTGTGAGATTCGAGTTGGTTTTGGTCCAGATGAAGAAATCGGTGTTGGTGCTAATAAATTTGATGCAGAAGATTTTGATGTGGATTTTGCCTACACAGTTGATGGTGGCCCACTAGGTGAACTTCAGTACGAGACCTTCTCAGCAGCTGGTGCTGAATTGCATTTCCAAGGACGCAATGTCCATCCTGGTACTGCCAAAGGTCAGATGGTCAACGCCCTTCAGCTAGCAATTGATTTTCACAATCAACTTCCAGAGAATGACAGACCTGAGTTAACGGATGGCTACCAAGGCTTCTACCATCTAATGGATGTGACAGGTAGTGTCGAGGAGGCACGTGCAAGCTACATCATTCGTGATTTTGAAAAAGATGCCTTTGAAGCGCGTAAAGCAGCCATGCAATCTATCGCTGATAAGATGAATCAAGTACTTGGTAGCGACCGTGTCACCCTAAACTTGACAGACCAGTACTACAATATGAAAGAAGTCATTGAAAAAGATATGACTCCAATTACCATTGCCAAAGCAGTTATGGAAGATTTGGGGATTACTCCTATAATCGAACCAATCCGTGGAGGGACAGACGGCTCTAAGATTTCCTTTATGGGAATCCCAACTCCTAATATCTTTGCGGGTGGAGAAAATATGCATGGACGTTTTGAATACGTCAGCCTTCAGACTATGGAACGTGCAGTTGATACCATCATTGGTATCGTAGCTTATAAAGACTAAAAAGACGAGGTAGCTTAGCTACTTCGCCTTTCTTTTTATTCTGCTGGTTTTTCTTGATTTCCAGTACTTGTTGTAGATTCTGTTGTTTCCTTTTCTGAAGCTGGTTCAGCAGGTTTAGAATCTGTTGCGTTGCTTGGTTTGTTTTCGTCGCTAGCAGTTTCACTGTTAGATTCCGCAGCTGCTGATGTCTCAGTTTCGGTACTTGTCTTGTCACCATTTGATTCAGCATTTGTCGCTGGAGTTGCTTCTTCACTTGCGCTTGATTTTGACTTAATTTCTTGATTCAAGACCAGAATAGCTTTTGTCAATTCAAGTAAAGCAGCCTTATCTTTACTCTTAGCAGAAAGTTGATCTAGTAAAGCATCTACCTTATCAAAGTCTGCATCAGAACCCTTGTTGTTTTCTAAATAAGCATGAAGCGACATAAGAATATCGTAGAGTTTCTGATAGAGTACAAGTGTCTGAGGATCTTGCTCAGCATTTTCCTTTTCTTGTTGAAGGGCGCTAGCGATACGAGTCAAGACATCTTTTACCTGACTGTTTACTTCATCCAAGTCTGCATCAGCCTTGTTTGTGGCAACTTTGAGATTTTCTACTTCTTCTGCCAAGGATTGTCTGATTCCTTCTTCTTGGATTTGTTCCAAGAGTTGATTTGCCTTGCTCAAGAGGCTTTCTACTTCTTCCTTTCTAACATGATTGACATGCTCTTCAGGCATAAAGTCTCCGTACAATTCTTTCAAGAAGCCATAAATAGCTGTCTTGGCAGTTTGGTTATCTACTTTTTCAGTATCTAGAACTGTCTGAGTCGATTTAGCAGTAGTTGGCTGAGCTTTCAAAGCTTCTTCCACTTCTTGTTTTGCCTGATAGATACTTGGGAATAATTTGTTCAATTCTGCTGCCTTAAGGAAGGATTGAGATTGATACAAGGTCCAAGTCAATTGAGCCACTTTGTTTCGAAGTTCATCATTCAAACGACCGTCATTTACGTGTTCGTAGAAATACTTGATGTATTCTACAGTTGTAACACCTGTTCGATCATTAAAGTCTTGAAGAGCTTGAAGTTGTGATTCAACCGCTGCTAAAGCAGCCTCATCTTTAGCCAATTTAGCTTCTTGGAGTCGCACGAGAAGATCTTTCTTTGGAAGTCCATAAGAGTCTGTATCCAGTGTATTGATTTTATCAATCAAGGCTTGATATTTCTTATCTAAAGCACTTGTTTCAACAGGTTTGACACTTTCATCAATATGGATATATTGCTTATCAAAGAGATCCAGTGTTGCAAGATAACCTGCTGTAGAGTTAGTTGCCAGTTTTTTCATGTTTTCAGTAAACTGACCTAAGGCTAACTCAATCTGTCTTTGTTCGATAGGCTTGTCTTTGTAGATACTTCTGCTATCAGCTAGAAGTTGATCTACTTTTTCCAAGACTGCCTTCTCATCAAAAGCTCCAGGTTGATAATTGGATTGTAGGGCTGGAATCTTGTTTTTCAAAGCCACTTCATACCCCTTAGTTTGAACCTTGATGTAGTGATTGTGATCTCCATGAGGAATCACAAAACTACCATTTTCTACCTGTAAGCTATAAGGAGACACACCATCTCGCAAAGCAGTGGTATAGAGTTCATTTAGGAAATCAAGTTCTGGATTTCCAGTTTGGAGTGGAAGTCGAACGTGTTCCTTACGAACAGCGTAGGGATGGATATGAGTCGGATCGTAGGCTTGGTCTGGATTTCCAAAGACAAAGAATCCGTTTGAAATTCTAATCGCTTCAAGTGGAACTCCATAAGTTTTAGAGATATAAGCAATCTTTTCTTCATCACTAGCATCTCTTGAGAAAGACTCTACAGTTTTAGCAAGAGGTTTTACAGGCTCTGCATCATGATGTGTTTTCAAATGATCCTGAGCTGCCTTAATTTGCTCCGCTGTCAAGTCCTTCTTGAAGAAGTAATGATTATGGTCACCGTGACTCATGACAAATCCTTGGTCATCCTCACTAATGACACGATCGGCATCAAAACCGTGATCATGGTCTTCATCATGATGGTGTCCATGATGATCTTCATCGTGATCGTCATCATGTGCTGGACTTGGTGTTGCTGGTGTTTTACCTCTCAAATGATCTTGTGCAGCCTTGATTTGTTCAGGGGTCAAATCTTTCTTAAAGAAATAATGATTGTGGTCGCCATGGGTCATGACAAAGCCTACCGCATCTTCACTGATAATTCGATTGGCATCAAAACCGTGATCATGGTCTTCATCATGATGGTGTCCATGATGATCTTCATCGTGATCGTCATCATGAGCTGGATTTGGTGTTGCTGTATTTGCACCTTTCAAGTGGTCTTGCGCTGCCTTGATTTGATCAGCAGTCAAATCCTTCTTGAAGAAGTAATGATTGTGGTCTCCGTGACTCATGATAAATCCTGCTTCATCTTCGGCAATAATCCGATTGGCATCAAAGCCGTGTCCACCTTCTTCATGTTCCTCATGTGAAACACCTGGATTGACTGGAAGAGATAGCGAAGGTGTTGTTAGACCATTGTTTGGAAGAGTCGGTTGACCAATTTGATTCGTCTTAGGAATGTAATGGAAATGATCACCATGTCTGACGATATAAGCTGTGGCTGTTTCTTCAACGATATCTTTTGGATTAAAGATATAACCATCAGATGTTGAAGAAATTTCCTTATTTAACGTTGAAGAAGCATTATTCAATATAGATGGATTACTTGGAAGACTTCCTAGACTAGACGCTACTTCATGAGGTTTTTCATTTGTAGAAACTGTAGAACCAGTTCCACCGATAGGTACCATTCTAGCAATCTTTTCTTCTAAAGGAGAGAGCTTGCTGTAAGGAATAAAGTGATAATGGTCACCATGCGGAATCGCAACTCCATTTGGTGTACGACTGATAATCTTAGCAGGGTCAAAGACTAAGCCATCTGATTCACTGTAACGTTTGTCGCTAGGTGAATCGTAGAGTTCTTTCAATAGACTTTGGAGATTTTCAACTTTGCTTTCTGGCTTGCTAGTTAATCCTTGCACTGTAGATTGAGTATTATTCTCACTAGCTGTTGAAGAATAGCTTAGCTGACTTGGTTGCGTATTTTTGCCAGCTAAATGAGCTTTTGCTGCTGCTAACTCACTAGCAGACAAATCACTTTTTGGAATGTAGTGATAGTGTCCCCCGTGAGGAACGATATAAGCATCACCAGTATCTTCGATAATATCAGCTGGATTAAAGACATAACCATCATCAGTCGTATAGCGTCCCTGAGACCTTGCTACAGCAACATCTGAGCTGACCTTTTCATTATCTTTGACATGTTCTTGTTTTTGACGATTGATTTCATCCTTGGTTCGAACATTATCAGCATGAGCTGCATCTTTCAGGTAGACATAATATTTTCCATCGACCTTGATGATATAACCACCCTTGACCTCATTGACAATATCAGCATCTTTAAGTTGATAGTGTGGGTCCTTCATCAAAAGTTCTTCACTAAAGAGGGCATCATAAGGAACTTTCCCATTATAGTAATGATAGTGATCCCCATGTGACGTTACATAGCCCTGATCTGTAATTTTGATGACAATTTGCTCAGCCTGAATTCCTTCTTTTTGACTGACCTGATCCGGTGTCAGGTTTTCAGTTTTCTGACTTGACTGGCTACCATCCACATAAGAGACACGATTATTGTCCTTATTTTCCTGCGAGCGATGCTGGTTCAGTGCATAGGCGCAAAGACTCAAGGATACGATAACAGCTGATCCGGCTGCAATATACTTTTTACTGAATTTCATAAATCCCTCATTTCAATAAATGATGAAGCTTTTTTTAACTTCTTTTTCTCGGTTAAACAGTTTTTCTAAACCGGTTATTTAACCGATTAATTAACCAGTAAATAGTTTACCTTTTTTAAGTTTATCTGTCAAGATTTTTATGTCATTTTAAAAAAATAAAAGCCAGTATTGCTACTGACTCTTACATCATATTGATTTAATAGGATAAACTTATGCTTCTGGTTTCGTCGTAACTGACTCACTACCTTTTAACAAAGCAAGCAATTTTTCTGCTTCTGCCATGATACCATTATTATCCATGGTTTGCAAACTCAAGTTATTTCGTAAACCAGATAGGCTCTCTGTCACATTGTCTTTCAAACTAGCATCCGTTACTTTAGCAAGTAGAGCTTCTACTTCTTTGAGTTTGGCTTCTACTTTTTCGGTTTCTACTTGAGGTACTTCAGCTTCGTCTGTTGTATCTTTAGATACTTCTTCTGTCTCGTCTTCATCAGTGCTCGGTTTATAAAGATTATCTACTGAAGGGGTTGAACCTGTATGATTTTCTTTTTCATTGGATTCAGGACGGGTTGACTCGTCTGATTCATGATGATCTTCCTTATCTTCATCAGTTTTACTGTCTTTTTCTGCCTTATTTTTACGAACATGGTCGCTGGCATTTCCCCAACCATTATCTGAGTGAGGACGTTCTTCAGGATGTTCAACATAATATTTTACAGTCGCAAAGAGATCCTCAAGGCTATAACCCTTAGGTGCTTCATAGAGTCCTTCGTCAAACCAACCAAATTTAATGTTATGGTAATGGTCGTAATGAGGTATAATTAAGCTACCATTTTTAACTTCAACAGTATGTTGTAGATTGTAAGGAATATGATCAAGTGGGACCTTCTTAGCTGCTTTCACTTTATTATAGATTGCTTCTACTCCTTTAACCTCAGTATTTCCTGAACCCTGATTCTCTGTTGAAGGAGGTATCAAACCTTTCTCTTTAGCATAAGCCTGGGCTGCCACTCTTTCAGCTTCAGACAAGCTCTCTTTCTTAATCCAATGACTATGGGTCATATGCGGAGTTACATAAGCATCTCCCTCATCACTGGTAATATCACGAATGTCAAAGATATACCCATCTTCTGTTGTATACTTACCTGCTAATTTCGCTAATTTAATTTCAACATCTGTATAAGCAATTTGAGCATTTGGTTTTCCGAGACGTTCTGGATGGGTAATTGGTGCTAGGAATGCCAATAAATCATCTACCAATTTTCCTTTATTAGAAGATTCATCATTCAAGCGTTCTGCTAATTTGTCTAAGGCTTGGAAATCAGAAGTACGACCCTTATTTTCAGACAAGGCTTTATGAGCCTCGGCCAATAAATTATATGCTTTATCATAAAATTCTTGATCACGAGGAGCGACATTTTCTTTCTTCGCAACTAGATTGTGTGTTTCTTGAGTTTTCTTAGATAAGAGATTTTCAATAGCGTCAATCTTATCCTTGGCCAAATCTTTAGCAAGAACATAACGACTGACTCCCTTATCCTCTATAATATATCCATCACCAACTTTTCTAACAACCTGGTTGACATCAAATTCTGTCGGTTTATTTTCCACTGGTGCTAGAGGTTTGGTAGCAGGGGCTGGCTTCAGAGGAGTAACACTTGGCAAGACACTGCCATTTTGTCCCTTAACAGCTATCATACGAGCCAATTTTTCTTCCAGCGGTGACATTTGTGAATAAGGAATAAAGTGATAATGGTCTCCGTGAGGCACTGCGACACCGTTAGCTGTACGTTTGATGATTTGTGCCGGATCAAAGACTAGTCCATCCGATTCCACATGGCGTTCTGACAAAGGTTTGGCATACAATTCACTTAAAAGTGTTGAAATGTCTTCCCCTTGATTTTGATGATATGTTGGGGTGACAGTCAGGTTTGGAGTCTCTGTCAAACTTGGTTGGGCTGGTTTAGCATTATCACTACTTGGTTTACTTGAGCTTGTAGCAGAATGAGAACCCTGTTTACCATTCCAATAGGCTTGGGCTGCAGCTAATTCTCCTGCAGACAAATCACTCTTAGGTATATAGTGGAAATGATTGCCGTGCGGTACAACAAAAGCGTCACCTGTATCTTCAATCACGTCTGACGGACTAAAGACATACCCATCATCCGTTGTATAGGCGCCTCCAGTTGCTCTATTCGGTGCCGGCGTATTGAGATTAAAGTTTGGTTTAATGGTTGAACTTGTTTTCTCAGGGCTGCTTGGTTTCGTATTGTCAGAATGACTTTGAACTGGCTGACCTCCAATTGGCAGATTTCGAGCCAATTTTTCTTCCAAAGCAGACATTTGTGAATAAGGAATGAAATGGAAATGATCTCCGTGAGGCACTGCCACACCATTTGCTGTACGTTTTGTAATCTGTGCTGGATCAAATACTAATCCATCAGATTCCACATGACGTTGGCTAAGGGGCAAAGCGTACAATTCTTGAAGAAGACTAGCTAAATCCTCACTTTGACTTTCAGAATCTGTTGCAGAATTTTGAGGTGTCTCAGATTGACTCGTTCTCACACTAGATCTTGTTTCAGCTCTGCTTGAACGGTATTCAACCGTACTTAATTGACCGCCTTTTCCAGATAAGAAGGCTTGGGCAGCAGCTAATTCACTGGCAGACAAATCACTCTTCGGAATATAGTGGAAGTGATTGCCGTGAGGTACAATATAAGCATCACCCGTGTCCTCAATGATATCAGATGCATTGAAGATATACCCATCATCCGTTGTATAGCGTCCTTGAGCTCTAGCTGCAACAACCGCTTGATCGTTAGAACCACCCCCGTGATTACTACTATGTTCCTGTTTCTGACGTTTAATCTCTTCTTTTGTACGAATATTGTCCGCATGAGCCGCATCCTTGAGGTAAACATAGTATTTCCCGTCTACCTTAATCACATAGCCACCCTTAATTTCATTGACAATGTCTGAATCCTTCAACTGATAATTCGGATCTTTCATCAGCAGTTCTTCACTGATGATAGCGTCATAAGGAACCTTGCCATTATAGTAATGATAATGGTCTCCATGAGAGGTCACATAACCTTGATCCGTAATCTTGATGACGATTTGTTCGGCATTGATTCCCTCTCTCTTACTAACTTCATCTGGTGTCAAGTTCTCTGCCTTTTGACCAGCCTGATCACCATCTATATAAGCTACTCGATTAGAATCTTTCTTAACTTGACCAGCTTGGTAACGACCAAGTTCATAGGAACAAACACTTAGGGCAAGAACTGCCACCGAACCCGCCACATATTTTTTATTGATTTTCATTCTTTCCTCACTTTAATTCTTCTGCTAGAACACTCATATTTTCTTCCAGGTTTTCTAAATAGGTCTTGTCATTTTGTGGATCTGCCTCTAAAGGATTCAGAGTTTTAAGACCCACACCCGTTGATTTGACAAGAGTTTCAGCTACTTTTGAAGAAGCGTTACTTTCTGTAAAAATCGTTTTAACCTTATAAGTTTTAACAAATTCCTGAATTTCTGTTAGTTGTCTTGGACTTGGTTCCTGTTCAGGAGAGATACCTGCAATACCAAGTTGATTGAGTCCAAATCGCTTAGCTAAATAAGAAAAGGCTGTATGTTGTGTTACAAAAGTCTTCTGACTCGCTTTTTCAAATTTAGGCTGGAATTTCTGAGTTAATTCTTGAGCTTTTTTGATAAAGGCTTGCGCATTTTTTTGATAAGTTTCTTTGTGTTCACTATCAACCTCTGAAAGTTTATCAGCTATAATTTGGGCTTCTTCTCCAGCTTTTTCAGGATCTAGCCATGTATGAGGATCATAGAGCGTTTTTTCATCAACTCCATCACCTGCTTCCACATCTTCTAGCCCTGGGACGCGGTCTAAAGTCATTCCCTCTGAAGCCTCTAAAACCTTCACTTTAGATTTTTTTAGATTGGGATCCAGACTTCCTGCCCAAGATTCAAGCGTATGCGAATGGTAAACAAAGACATCTGCATCATAGATGGCAGCAATATCATTCGCTGAGGGTTCAAAGGAGTGAATCCCGCTACTTGACTGAATCATTCGAACGTCATTCAAGTCACCAGATACTTCCTTGACCATAGCATAGATAGGATAAAAACTAGTTACAATTTTCATCCCTTTACCTGACTGGCTTTCCTTTTGGCCACAAGCCCCTAAACACAAAAGAAAGACACTTAACAATACTAAAAATAAACTTTTTTTCTTCATAGATAACTCCTTAACTATTTAATTAACTGGTAAACATTCTACTCCTAAAAATTTAATCTGTCAAGCTATTTTTAGAAAAAATTTGAAATTTCTTTCACATATAAAAATCTGTTGAGTTTCAATAACTCAACAGATTCTCACTTTATTCTTCTATGGTAGAATGCTTATAACCATAAGTAAAGTAAATGATACTTCCTACTAACAATGCAACTAGGAAAGCAATCCAGGTTTCCATATTATACTGCAACATAAAGGATAGACAAATGATGATTGATAAAATTGGTAACAGAGGTACCAATGGTGTTTTAAATTCTCCTGCTTTGGGCATTCCTTTTTCTTTCCGTAAGCGAATCAAGCCGTAAGCCAGCATGATCAAGTAGGCCAAGGTACAAATATTTAAGAAGGCTGCGATACTAGCAAGAGGGAACATTCCTGATGCTACTGCTGAAGCTAGACCTGTCAAGATAGTAGCATTTTTGGGTACCTTGCTTGTTTTGGTCAGTTCTTTAAAGGCAGCAGGCATCAAGCCGTCACGCGCTAAACTGTAAATCATACGAGATAGGGCATAGGTCATCGAGATACAAACCGTAATCAAGGTCAAGATAGCCACCAATGACACATAATTAGCTGCCCAACTAATCCCAACGCTGCGAAGGGCAAAGGCAACGGCATCGTCGACATTTAGATGACTATAGTGAACCACACCAGTCAAGACAAGCGTCACCAAGGCATAAAGAATGGTTACGATAGAAAGCGATAAGACAATCCCTCTAGGAATATTTTTTTGAGGAGTCTTGACTTCATCTACAGCCATAGAAATGGATTCAAATCCCAAAAAACCGAAGAACATCAAGGACGCACCAGCCATAATACCAGTACTAGCACCATAGATTTGTCCAAAACCATAAGGAGCAAAATTGCTCCAATTATCAAGTTTGATATGCCAAATTCCTACTAAAACAAAAAGAGCTAAAGCCGAGAATTTCAGAATAACTAAAATCGAATTAAAGCGTAAAGCTGCTTTAGCATTAAGTAAAACAAGCGAGGTCACCAATACCAAGACAAGAATAGGCAATAAATCAATAAATGTTCCTGCTTGAGGATTAAAGGTACCATTTAAAGCCTGAGGAAGGGCTATCCCGTATTGAGAGAGCAAGCCTTTAAAATAAGCTGCCCAACCAGAAGCCACACCTGATATGGCTGTCATGAATTCCATCATGGTTAACCAACCAGCCAACCAAGCTGGGAATTCTCCTAAAATAGCATAGAGATAACTGTAGGCACCACCTGTAGCAGGTACTCGTGAAGCAAATTCTGCAAAAAAGAGAGCTGATAATCCCACACACAAGGCAGAAATGACAATTGAAATCACTAGGGCTGGACCAGCAAGTGTTGCAGCTGCAGTACCTGTTATTGTAAAAACACCAGTTCCTACCATGGCTCCGATACCCAGCAAAATCAAATCCCATAACTTCAAATGCCTGTGCATCTCTGTTTTATCCAAACTAACATTCTTTGTTCTAAATATATTCATCTTTGACTCCAAAATAAAATGATGATTCTATTTTACCATAAATATAGGATATTTGTGAATATTTATAAAATGTTTTTCTAAAAAAATCTGACTACATATTGTAATCAGATTTTTATCTATTCTAGTTCATTTCTTTAAAGGCTGCTTCTGCATCCGCGTTGCTGATAACACCAAATTGTATCTTTCCAATCTTTCCTTGACTGTCAATCAGGTATTCTGTAGGAATGCTTCGAATTTGATAAGCTTGGAATGTGGTTGCTTTTGTGTCATAAAGAACTGGGATATCCTTATAACCTTGATCTTGGAACCATTGTGGGAATTGCTCGACAGTTTTTTCACCTTGAATTCCTGGTGCAATGACACTAAGAATTTCAAAATCACGATCTGATTTCGCCGCTAATTCCATCAACTCAGGCATACTTTTCTTACATGGACCACACCATGAAGCCCAAAACTTCAAGTAGACTTTTTTTCCCTTATAATCAGATAACTTAACTTCTTTACCATCCATAGATTGCAAGGTAAAGTCTGGCGCATCTTTTCCAACAGCAATTTGTTGTACAGTCGTTTGTTGCTGTTGTTTTGGGGATTGTTGTGGAGCTTGAGTCTTTTTAGTCTCTTCCTCACCACAGGCTATCAATACAACTAATGACAAGAGGCTTAAGCCAGCAAACATTACTTTTTTCATCTTTTTCTCCTTTATTCAAAAATTCCAGCTAGAACATTTACTTGTCCTAATAGTAACAAAATTCCCATTAAAATAATGAGGAAACCACCAATTTTCTTCAGTAGCATCATATGACGTTTAATTTTACTAAAATAAGGCATTACTACACCTGAAGCTAGAGCCAAAAGCAAGAAAGGAATTGCCATCCCCAGAGTGTAAATCAAGGTATAGATTGCACCTTGCCAAGCGCCATTTCCTCCAGAAGCCGCAAGCGCTAAAACAGAACTCAAAACAGGACCAATACAAGGCGTCCAACCAAAGCTAAAGGTAATACCGAGTAAAAAGGCTGACCAATAACGATTGGCTTCTGATTTCTTAAAAGTAAAGCTTTTTTGAACCTCTAATTTCTTAAAATGAAAAATTTCCATCTGGTGAAGGCCTAAAATGATAATTATTGTTCCCATTGTATAGCGAAACCAATTGGCATAGAGAATATTACCAAAGTAACCAGCACCAAAGCCTAAAATAAAGAAAATGAGAGAGATACCTGCGATAAAGCAAAGAGTTCGAATCAAGCCGGACCAGGCGACCTTTCTCCCAAACAAAGAAAAGCTTTTTGCGCTTTCCTGATCATCCAATAAAATTCCAGTATAAACAGGTAACAGAGGAAAAATGCAAGGGGAAAAGAAGGACAAGATTCCTGCTAAAAAAACGGAGATTGAAAATACTATCGTTTCCAATAAAAAACCAACTTTCTTAATAATTCTAATCCTATTTTACTATAATCAATTTCATTTGTATGATTTCTGCTACGCAATTTGAATTAGTCTGTATTTGAAAGATTTTCCGGTACTAGTTCATTCAGATTCTGCCCCAAAAATGCCCCAAAAGCAAAAGAAAAGCCTGTCACACAAGCTCAAATACTTGATATGACAGGCTTTTTAGAGGCTGATTATTTAACAGCGTCTTTAAGAGCTTTACCAGCTTTGAATGCTGGAACTTTAGAAGCAGCAATTTTGATTTCTTTACCAGTTTGTGGGTTGCGACCTTTACGTGCAGCACGCTCACGAACTTCAAAGTTACCAAAACCGATCAATTGAACTTTTTCACCAGCTGCAAGGTACTCAGTTACTGCTGCGAATACAGCTTCAACTGCTGCCGCTGAGTCTTTCTTAGTCAATTCTGTAGCTTCTGCTACTTTAGCGATCAAATCTTGTTTGTTTGCCATGTTAATGATTCCTCCAATTTAATTTCTAATTAACAATTATAATCATATCCTAAAATCCCTTTTAGGTCAAGTTAAAAACGCTATTTCTTCCCATTTTATTTATTTTTTTAGGAGTGGTAACGTACTAAAACAGCCCAAGCGTTCTCACCCGTGTGAGTTTGAATAATAGAGCCCGTTTCCAAAACTGAAATAGGCTTTTCAACATAAGCTTGTAAGCTTTCTTTCATCTCTTTTGCCCAATCAGCACTACCAGAATATGAAATTCCAATCTCTGCTACAGAACGTTCAGTTAGCGAACTTGTCAGCTCATCTAACCATTTTTTAAAAGTTTTAGCTCCACGACCTTTAACGATTGGCTGCAATTCATGGTCTTTCATCTGCATGACAACACGTATATTGAGAAGGGAGCTCAACAATCCAGTTACACGCCCAATTCGTCCACCTTTGACAAGATTTTCCAAAGTCGAAACGCCAATATAGAGTTCTGTGTGGTTTTTAACCTCTTCTACATGAGATAAGATTTCCTCCAACTCTTTGTCTTCTTGCGCTAATTTTGCAGCCTCAACAACTTGGAATTTCAAGGCTTGGTCAGTGAAAGAACTATCAATAACTGTCACATCGGCAGTAGATAAGCTAGCACCTTGACGTGCCGCTTCTACAGTACCAGAAAGGGCATGAGACATATGAATAGTAAGAATCTGGCTACCATCCTTGCATAGATCTTCAAAAACTTCAGCAAAGACACCTACAGGGGGCTGACTTGTCTTTGGAAGATTCTTACTTGCTTGCATCAACTGAAGAAATTTACCTTCTTCTTTCAAATCAGCATCCGAATAAACAACATTATCAATCATTACAGATAATGGAACAACAGTGATATCTAATTGTTTTACTAGTTCAGGTTCAATAGTAACAGATGAATCGGTTACAATCTTAATTTTTGTCATAGTATCAATCTTTCTATTTTAGGATTCAGATTGGTTTTCTTACTTTTAATTATATCAAAAAAAGATTAAAAATCCTAATAGAGTCATTCAAATTTTCCTTAAAAATTTGATATAATCTACTTATAAGAAAAGAGGTTCCTATGATTAAAAAAATTTATCCCATTTTAACTATTTTACTAGGTGCTGCTATTTATGCTTTCGGTCTGACTTATTTTGTAGTTCCTCATCATCTCTTTGAAGGAGGGGCGACGGGTATTACCCTTATCACCTTTTATCTTTTTAAAATCCCTGTTTCGCTCATGAACTTGCTGATTAATATTCCCCTTTTCATCCTAGCTTGGAAGATTTTTGGAGCAAAGTCCCTCTATTCTAGTTTACTAGGAACCTTAGCCTTGTCCGCCTGGTTGGCCTTTTTTGAACGTATTCCCCTTCATATTGATCTTCAAGGTGATTTATTAATTACTGCCCTTATAGCTGGGATTCTATTGGGAATTGGTCTTGGAATTATCTTTAATGCTGGAGGTACAACTGGTGGTACTGATATTCTAGCTCGTATTCTCAATAAATACACTCATATATCCATGGGAAAACTGCTCTTTATCTTAGATTTTTGTATTCTCATGCTCATTCTCATCATCTTCAAGGATCTGAGATTGGTTTCCTACACGCTCTTATTTGATTTTATCGTTTCTCGTGTTATTGATTTGATTGGAGAAGGTGGCTATGCAGGTAAAGGATTTATGATTATCACAAAACGTCCTGACCAACTTGCTAAAGCAATTAATGATGACCTAGGAAGAGGCGTTACTTTTATTTCTGGTCAAGGTTATTATAGTCGAGAAGATTTAAAAATCATTTACTGTATTGTCGGAAGAAATGAAATTGTGAAAATGAAGGAAATGATTCATCGAATTGATCCTCAAGCCTTTATAACTATTACAGAAGCCCATGAAATCCTAGGAGAAGGCTTCACCTTTGAAAAAGAATAAAAAGAGGTAGTGTAGTGACCTCAAAAGTTAGACTTATTCATCTATCTTTTGGGTTACAGACAACCTCTTTTTTATTTTCTAAAACGCTCAAGATCAATTTCGAGCTAGTTCTTCATCATCCTTTAACTGATCAACTAATTGGTCGACTGAGTCAAATTTGGTCATATCTCGAATACGATCAAGCCAATAAGCCATAACGGTTTCACCATAATTATCTTGATTAAAATAAAAAATATTGACTTCAAAACGTGCTTCTTCTCAATCAAAGATCACATTTTTTCCAACACTAGCCGTAGCACGATACTTCTTTCTTTGAATCTCAACAACATAAACACCATCTGCTGGCATATAAGTACGGTCTAAAAGTACCAAATTAGCTGTTGGATAACCAATCGTACGACCACGAGCGTTACCATGAACCACCATCCCTCTGGATGGAAGTGGTGCCCCCAAAAGTTCTCCTGCTTCTTTCACATTTCCACCTAAAATAGCTTGACGGATACGAGTTGAACTAATCTTTCCTTTCTCATCTTCTACAGGTGGGACACTGATAACTTCTCCATCAAAGTAATTCTTTAAATCTTCTGCCGTAAGACTAGCGAATTGACTACTAAAAAATTCTTCTACGCCTTCACGCTTTAGTTTCCTCTCACGTTCAGCAGGGTTCAAAATATGTAAAAACAGATCAGGATGATAAGGCTCTAAAGCGATCTTTGGAGATTCATTAAAGGTCATAACGACGATAGGCAACAAATCCTTTCTCTCAGCCTTGTTTGCAACACGAAATAATTATTTATCAGATAGTTTGCCAATATCTTTTTGGTTTTTATAGAAATAGTAGTAATTATAAAATAATTATTTCATAATGATATCTATTTCTGTGATAGAAAATCCGAAACATAATTTTTACCTGAAGTGTAATATTGTAGAAAGTTCATTTTTTGAAATGATGATAAAGTACAATATATTGAGGTAAGAATTTAAAATCCAGAAAAAACGCATTGTATCAGGTACTTAAAAAATTGATACAATGCGTTTATTTAATATGAAAAGATCTACTGGATTCTTTAGAAATGAACTTCCAGCAGTATTTCCGCTTTCTATTAATAAGTTCCTTCTTCACCTTGGCTAGTCAAGATAACAGGACCATCTTTTGTAATCACGAATTGGTGTTCATATTGACAAGATAGGCCACCGTCAATGGTCTTATGCGCCCAACCGGTCTTCATATCTGTATCAATTTCCCAGTCACCTGTATTGATCATTGGTTCAATAGTCAAGACCATTCCTTCACGGAGACGAAGCCCACGACCTGCAATACCATAGTTAGGAACCATTGGTTCTTCATGCATAGTTGGGCCAACACCATGACCAACCAAATCACGCACTACACCGTAACCACGACTTTCAGCGTATTCTTGAATGGCTGCACCAATATCACCAATACGGTTCCCAACAACAGCTTGCTCAATCCCCTTATACATGGCTTCTTTAGTTACATCCATCAGATTTTTCACTTCTTCGGACGGTGTACCAACGGCGTAAGCCCAACATGAGTCTGCTAGACCACCAGAATAGCTCTGAGTGTATTTTTTCATTTGCTCGACATTGTTGAAGTTTAATTTTGAGACATTCAGGTCAGATTTAGCAATTGGACCTCCCAAAACCATATCAACCTTAAGCAAATCACCATCTTTCAAGATATAATGACGAGGGAAAGCATGAGCTACTTCATCATTAAGAGAGCAACAGGTAGCATAAGGATAGTCCATCATTGCACCGTCAACTCCAATCTGAAGCGGAAGGAAATTTTCTTCCTTACAACGACGGCGCACGTATTCTTCAACTTCCCACATATCTACGCCAGGCTTAATCAAATCACGCAAGCCAATATGGATACTTGCTAAAAAATCACCGGCCTTATCCATAGCTTCGATTTCACGAGCTGATTTTAATGTTATCATTTTTTCTCCTAGTTTCTAATTAATTTTAACGGTTACATTTGCTTTTGAAACAATCTGATGACCATGATAAATATCGTAATCAATAATAGCTGATCGTCTAGTATGATGAA
This sequence comes from Streptococcus mitis, assembly GCF_946190285.1. Taxonomy (GTDB): domain Bacteria; phylum Bacillota; class Bacilli; order Lactobacillales; family Streptococcaceae; genus Streptococcus; species Streptococcus mitis_CP. The sequence continues at coordinate 387,934 of NZ_CAMHZX010000001.1, forward strand.
TAATGCGTGCTTGAATGCGTAGTATATCATCTATCTGAACAGCCTGCAAAAAGTAGATTAGCATCTGCTCGATGATGAGATTGCGCCCACTATTCACAACTAAATCTTGAGTCATGTGGGTCAGAATTTCTGCCAATACACCGTTGGCTAAAACTCCGTTTTTCTCAAGCATAAAGGGTTCCACTGTAATCACTACTTCATCATGGTGATAAGAAAGTTTTTGACCAATCTGCTCAGAAAAAGTCGGTAAAGCCGAAACTTGGGAACGGCTCATCTTCTCCATGACATCTCGTCTGGTTACAACTCCAAGCAAGGTTTGATTATTCCGAACAACCGGTACCATTTCAAAGTCTTCTGCAATCATCCGTTGACTCACATTGGCAATATTTGTCGATAATCCAACCAAAAATAGACTACGAGACATGACCTTATCAATTGTCGTACTTGGTGACTTATCACCAGCGTCTCTCATAGTAACAACCCCAACAACGACCTGATGTTGATTAATAACAGGGAAACGACTGCTACGATTCTTACGAACCAAATCCAAATAATCTTTGACTGTGTCGGTCTCTCTCAGAAAACCATACTCATGACTCGGACGATAAAGTTTCTCAACTGTCAGAATATCAGTCTTGATTTGGACATTTGACAAGGCTTTATTGATCATGGTCGCGACAGTGAAAGTATCATGTTTGCTTCTTAAAACAGGAATTCCTTTTTGATTGGCCAGTTTAAGCACATCATCATGAACCTGAAATCCACCTGTAACCAGAACTGCATTTTCATTTTCAAGTGCTAGTAATTGGATACGAGTACGGTCTCCTACAATCAAGAGTCCCCCATCGTGAAGGTAGGACAAGATATTTTGTTCAGTCATGGCACCAATTGAAAACTTACTGAATTCTCTCTCTAAACCTTCTTGCCCAGCCAGAACCTCAGAAGAAGTCACTTCTGCAATTTCAGCAAAAGTTAATCTTTCAATAGCAACTTTCTGAGATTTAACACGGATAGTACCACTTCTTGGGCGAGTCTCTACAATTCCACGGTTTTCAGCTTCCTTGATAGCGCGATAGGCCGTTCCATCACTGACTCCCAGATGGTTGGAAATACTACGAACACTGACCCTTTTACCTACTGGTAATTCCTCCAAATAGCTTAGAATTTCCTGATGCTTACTCATTGAATTCTCCTTTTACATACCGAAATTCAAGATAATCCCGCATTTTTCTTGTATAGCGATCACTTCCCTTAAACTGACGGAACAAACGAAATCCAGCCTTAAGAGCAACTCGTTGGCTAGCTTCATTTTCAAGGTGGGTAATGATAGATAGTTGTTTTAAACCAAATTCCTCAAAAGAAAGCTGACAAAGTTTTTTAACAACTTCTGTCATGAACCCTTGCGACCAAGCGTCTTTTCTCAAAAAATAACCAATTTCTGCTTCTTTTTTTATTTCATCTAGCTTTTCAAACTTAATTGAACCAATCATTTTTTCAGTTTTCTTGTCACAAATAGCCCATACACCTAAAGGAGCCTTCATAAAATAATTGGCCAGTGCATATTGACTTTCTTCCAGACTTACCTGAGTTGGGAAAATAAATTGTAAATTTTCAGGATTTGAGGCTATCTCATGGAAGTCTTGACTATCACTAAAAAAGAAAGGACGCAAATACAAGCGATCCGTTTCAAAAAAAGAAAACATTGCTAATTTGGTCCAAATATTCATAAACACCTCTACGGTTTATTCTTCAACTAATGAAACATCTGCCCCTAGATTACGTAGTTTTTCAATAATATTCGAATAACCACGTAAAATGAACTCAATATTTGTAATTTCAGTTTTACCTTCAGCCATCAGTCCAGCGATGACAAGTGCGGCCCCAGCTCTAAGATCAGTAGCTTTTACATTTGCACCACGTAAACTACGGCCACCAGTATATAAAATATGGTCGTTTGTAGTCGTAATATCCGCGTCCATCTTTGCTAGTTCAAAAACATGGTTTACACGTTTTTCATAAATGGTATCAATAATAGTACCACGTCCTTCTGCTGTTAACAAAAGAGGAGTAATTGGTTGTTGCAAGTCAGTAGCAAAACCAGGATAAGGTGCTGTCTTAATATTGATTGCTTTCAAATTAGACTGTTCTTCGACAAAAATACTGTCCTCCGATACAGTCATTCGAACTCCCATTTCTTCCAACTTAGCGATGAATCCTTCTAAGTGTTCATAAAGAACATTATTAATACGAATTCCCTTACCGACTGCAGCAGCTAAGGAAATATATGTTCCTGCTTCAATACGGTCTGGAATCACCTGATGACGCGTTCCATGTAATCTGTCAACACCATCAATAATGATGATATTGGTTCCGGCACCACGGATATGGGCACCCATATTATTCAATAGAGTAGCAACGTCAATAATCTCAGGTTCACGGGCTGCATTTTCAATAATAGTACGACCATTTGCTTTAACCGCAGCAATCATCGTATTAATCGTCGCACCCACACTAACCGTATCCATGTAGATACTTGCGCCGTGAAGTCCTGTATCTTTGGCAGATAACTTCATGTTATCTCCCTCGTAGCTAACAGTTGCTCCCATAGCTTCAAAAGCCTTAAGGTGTAAGTCAATAGGGCGAGGTCCCAAATCACATCCACCAGGTAAACCAACAGTAGCTTCACCAAAGCGACCTAAAAGACTTCCATAAAAATAATAAGATGCACGAAGACTATTAATTTTCCCATAAGGCATTGGAATATTTTGAACACCTCTTGGATCAATCTCTAACACATCGTCATAACGCTTAACAGTAGCTCCCATCAATTCCATAATTTCGACAAGACTTGCTACATCGGAAATATCTGGCACACAATCCAAAGTTACAACATCATCTGCCAAAATAATAGCCGGAATCAAAGCTACTACACTATTCTTTGCGCCACTAATGGTAATCTCACCTTGCAGGGGCAAGCCACCATTGATAACAATTTTTCTCATTTTAAATTTTTTATACTCTTTCAAAATTTCTAAAAAGGTCCTACATTAAAGTATATCATAAATTCACCCTTTTTTCCATCATTTTCAATTATATTAGCTGAATAGGATTTATTGGTAACTGAGTTTCTTACAAAGTTTTGCCCCTTTTTTACCCCCTGAACAGAAAAAAAGCCCTTCGGATAAAATCCGAGGGGCTAGAAACGTTGTTAAATCAACGGCCGAACTTTTGAATTTCAAGGTTCGGGATAAAATAGTTCACTGAACTATTTTATTTTTTCAAGTTGTAGAATGATTTCAATCCACGGTATTCTGCTACTTCACCAAGTTGGTCTTCGATGCGAAGCAATTGGTTGTATTTAGCGATACGGTCTGTACGTGAAAGTGAACCAGTCTTGATTTGTCCTGCGTTTGTTGCAACTGCGATGTCAGCGATTGTTGAATCTTCAGTTTCACCTGAACGGTGTGATACAACGGCAGTGTAACCAGCTTCTTTCGCCATTTCGATAGCGTCAAATGTTTCAGTAAGAGTACCGATTTGGTTAACTTTGATAAGGATTGAGTTAGCAGCACCTTCTGCAATACCTTTTTCAAGGTAAGAAGTGTTTGTTACGAAGAAGTCGTCACCAACCAATTGAACTTTACCACCAAGACGTTCAGTAAGAGCTTTCCAACCGTCCCAGTCGTTTTCGTCCATACCATCTTCAATAGTGATGATTGGGTATTTGTTTACCAATTCTTCAAGGTAGTCGATTTGTTCTGCAGCAGTACGTACAGCAGCGCCTTCACCTTCGAATTTAGTGTAGTCGTAAACTTTACGTTCTTTATCGTAGAATTCTGATGAAGCACAGTCAAATCCGATAAATACGTCTTTACCTGGAACATATCCAGCAGCTTCGATAGCAGCAAGGATAGTTTCAACTCCATCTTCAGTTCCTTCAAAACGAGGAGCGAATCCACCTTCGTCACCTACGGCTGTTTCAAGACCACGAGATTTAAGGATTTTCTTAAGAGCGTGGAAGATTTCAGCACCCCAACGAAGAGCTTCTTTAAATGATGGTGCACCAGCAGGTACGATCATGAATTCTTGGAAAGCGATTGGAGCGTCAGAGTGAGAACCACCGTTGATGATGTTCATCATTGGAGTTGGAAGAACTTTAGTGTTGAATCCACCAAGGTAGCTGTAAAGTGGGATTTCAAGATAGTCAGCAGCAGCACGAGCTACAGCGATAGACACACCAAGGATTGCGTTAGCACCCAATTTACCTTTGTTAGGAGTACCGTCAAGTGCGATCATAGCACGGTCGATAGCTTGTTGGTCACGTACATCGTAGCCGATGATAGCTTCAGCAATGATGTTGTTTACGTTATCAACAGCTTTTTGTGTACCAAGACCACCGTAACGAGATTTGTCACCGTCGCGAAGTTCAACTGCTTCGTGTTCACCAGTAGAAGCTCCTGATGGAACCATACCACGTCCGAAAGCACCTGATTCAGTGTAAACTTCTACTTCAAGTGTTGGGTTACCGCGTGAGTCTAGGACTTCGCGAGCGTAAACATCAGTAATAATTGACATTTTTTACTCTCCTTATGAGTTAAATTTTTTACACCTCTATAATACCTTAAAACCCCTCCTTTTTCAAGAAAAAACGTTATCTTTGTGCAAATTTTCCTTAACTTTATAAAGTAATCGCTTTCTTTTGTCTGTTTTATTCTAACTTTTATGATATACTGTTTTCATGACAGATTTATCAAAACAATTACTTGAAAAAGCTCATGGTGGGCCAAAATTAAATCCAGATGAGCAAAGACGCTATCTTGGAACATTTGAAGAAAGAGTTCTTGGCTATGCAGATATTGACACGGCAAATAGCCCTCAGCTAGAAAAGGGATTTTTATCTATCTTAGAAAAACTTCAGGAAAAAGCTGAGCCACTATTTGTAAAGATTTCACCAACTATCGAATTTGACAAGCAAGTTTTCTACTTGAAAGAAGCAAAAAAAACGAATAGTCAAGCTACCATAGTATCTGAAGAACACACTTCTTCTCCTTTCGGTCTTATTATTCATACCAATGTACCAGTGCAAGTAGAAGAAAAGAACCTTCGACTTGCTTTTGCAAAACTTTGGGAAGTTAAAAAGGAAGAACCAATCAAAACATCCTTATGGAAGAAATGGTTTGGCTAAATCTTACTCAGACTTAATAAACGCCCAATATTGGCAGCCGTGTGCTCTAAATAGAGACTAGCATTTTTCAAACTATCTTCTAATTGTTCACTTTTCTCCAAAATTGAAAAAGCCGCTTGGATATTCTCAAATGGTAGGGAAGGTAAATCTTCGGCGAGGCTACCGCAAATAGCAATAACAGGAACTCCGACAGGAGTTCTTTTTGCTACACCAATTGGTGCTTTCCCTGCTAAACTTTGACAATCTAGTCTTCCTTCACCAACGATAACCAAGTCAGCATCAGAAACTTTCTTATCAAAGTCAATCAAGTCTAGGCAGGTGTCAATTCCAGATACGATACTTGCCTTAGCAAAGGCACACAAACCGCCAGCAATGCCTCCACCAGCTCCTGCTCCTTTCAGTTCTAATGTTGCAGGGGAGACTTTTACATAAAAATCTTGGATTGCCTGATCTACATCCTCAAACATAGTAGGATCTAGCCCTTTTTGTTTGCCAAAGGTGTAGGTCGCACCTTGATGACCACATAAGGGACTCACGACATCTGCTAAAATACGAATGTGAACATCTTCAGGAATTTTATAGAAATTTTCTGTTGAAACAGAAGCTAATTTTAGTAAGGATTGGCCGCAAGCAGGCAAGGCATTTCCATCCCTATCATAAAATTGATACCCTAAACTAGCAGCAATCCCAATACCTCCATCATTACTGGCCGTACCACCAACACCGATATAGATATCTTTAATCCCTTGATCGATGAGGTGGCAAATCAATTCTCCAATACCACAAGTTTGGATTTGCAGTGGATTTCGTTCCTCCGGCGGAATTTTTCCAAGGCCGACCAAGTCAGCTACTTCGAATAGGGCTAGTTGCTCCTTTTGAAAATAGCGCATAGCTTCTTTTTGTCCAAAAGGTCCTGTCACTTGGATCCATTTTTCTTCTAGGTCAAGAGAATGTCGGATAGCATCTACAGTGCCTTCTCCACCATCACCAACAGGGCAGAGGAGACAGTCTACATCTGCTATCGATTGTTGGAAGCCTCTCTTAATAGCTTCAGCTACCTGATCAGCGGTCAAACTTTCCTTAAACGAATCTGGTGCAATTACAATCTTCATATTTTCCCTCATTCTAAAAAGTCAATCAAAGGAAGAACTTCTAAAAAATCCCTCTTGTCAACATGATGTGGTATTTCTTGTTTCAGCACTTCTTTAGCACAAAAAGCGATTCCTATTCCCGCCGACTTTAGCATTAATAAGTCATTGGCCCCATCACCGATTGCAATCGTTCTTTCTTTAGGAAGTTTTAGTTTCTCTCTCCATTGTTCCAGAGTCTCTTTTTTAACCTTGGGACTGATAATTTGTCCAACTAATTTTCCTGTTAGAAGACCGTCTTTGACTTCAAGTTGGTTGGCAGAAAAATAGGCAATTCCAAGAGATTTTGCTAATCTCTTAACTATTGGAGTAAATCCACCGGACACCAGACCAACTAGGATTCCATTCTTTTGGAGAATGGAAATGAATTCCTGGGCATTTGGAGATAGATGAATAGAGTTGAAGACTGTATCAAAGACCGAAACAGGAAGACCTTCCAACAAGGACACTCTTTTTCGTAAACTGCTTTCAAAGTCTAACTCTCCTCGCATTGCCTGACTTGTAAGCTGCGCAATTTCCTCCTCACGACCTACCTCTCTTCCCAAAATGTCAATCACTTCTTCTAGGATTAAGGTTCCATCAACATCCATAACACACAATCCTTTTACTTGAGACATCAGTTCTCCTCTCTAAATAGCCCAAAAATCGTATGAAGTCATCATACGATTTTATCTATTAATTAACTAAACTATGGTACAAGTCAAGGTATGACCTGCAGGCTGTATCCCATGAGAAATCACACTCCATGGCTTGTTTTTGTAGATTTCTCCAAACATCAGGATGGTTTCTATACAAGTCCAAAGCTGTTTGGAAAGTCCAATTTAACCAATAAGGAGATAGATTGTCAAAGCTAAAGCCAGTGCCGCTTCCTTCGATTGGATTGAAAGCGCGAACGGTATCTCTCAAGCCACCAACTTCATGGACCAATGGCAAGGTTCCATAACGCATCGCCATCATTTGAGACAAGCCACATGGTTCAAAACGACTCGGCATGAGGAAGAGGTCACAAGCAGCATAGATTTCTTGAGCAAGTTTGACGTCAAAAGTAATATTTGCTGATAGCTTGTCTGGATAGATTTGAGCAAACCATGAGAAAGCTCCTTCAAAGGCTGGATCACCAGTTCCTAAAAGAACAATCTGAACATCTTCTTGCAAGATATGGTGCAGACTTTCCACCACCACATCAAAACCTTTTTGACGTGTCAAACGAGAAACAATTCCCACCAGTTGGACATCAGCCCTAACGGGTAAACCAACTCTTTCTTGCAATTTTGCCTTGTTTTGGGCCTTCCCAGACAAATCTTCCTGATTAAAATGATAATCTAATAGGGCATCCGTCTGAGGATTATACAGGTCAGCATCAATCCCGTTCACGATACCAGACACCTTGCCAGACTCCATTCGAAGAATTTGATCCAAGTTACATCCGAACTGACTGGTCATAATTTCATGAGCATAGCTAGGTGAAACGGTTGAAACACGGTCAGCATAAAGAATACCAGCCTTCATCCAGTTCAGACAGTTGTTCCATCGAAGGGTACCATCAGCGTAACGTTCAAAGCCAACTCCAAACAAATCCCATAACATTCCCTCTGAAAATTGTCCTTGGAATTCCAAATTATGAATGGTTAAAACAGTTTTTATTCCTTGATAGGCTTGAATCCAACGGTATTTTTCCTTTAACAAGAAAGGAATCATAGCTGTATGGTAGTCATGAACATGGAGAAGGTCAGGAATAAAGTCAATCCTTTCCATAGCCTCAATGGCAGCAAGTTGGAAAAAGGCAAAGCGTTCTCCGTCGTCAAAATCACCGTAAACATGACCACGGAAGAAATAATATTGGTTGTCAATAAAGTAGAAGGTCACACCATTTAGTACTGTTTTCTTAATTCCACAATACTGTCTGCGCCAACCAACACTCACCTCAAAATGAAGCACATCTTCAATTTGATTTCCAAATTTAGCCTCTACCATGTCATAGTAGGGTAAAATCACTGCAACTTCGTGCCCAGCTTTTACCAGTGATTTGGGAAGAGCGCCAATAACGTCTCCCAAACCACCTGTTTTTGAAAAGGGTGCACCCTCTGCTGCTACAAATAAAATTTTCATGAATGAATATCCTCTGTTACTTTGCTACCTTTCTTAACGACGACTGGATGTTCTGCAGTTCCACGGATCACAACTCCATCCGCAACTTCAACACCCTTGTCCAAGATAGCATATTCGACCTGAGCACCTTCTCCAATAACAACGCGAGGGAAGAGCAGGCTATCTTTAACCAGGCAATCCTTATGGACATGAATATTACGTGATAAAACAGAATTAGCCACTTGACCTTCAATAATACTACCTGAGGCAAACTGAGATGTGCTTACCTTAGATGTATTAGCATAGTAAGTTGGTTCTTCGTTTTTGACCTTTGTATAAATCTTTTGATTTGGTGAGAAGAGAGAGTAGAATTTTTGTGATTCAAGCATATCGATATTCGCTTGATAATACGATTCTACAGAGTGAATATTTGCCAGATAACCTGTGTACTCGTAGGCAAAAGCCCCTTCTTTTGCAGCTAAATCCCGTAAAACATAGCGCAACTTCTCTGGATGTTCTTTCTTAGCTTCTTCTTCCAAGCGTTCTATCAACCATGGTGTATCAACTACAAAAATATCTGTAGACATATTATAGACTTCATCTGTTGATTTGCTATCAAATAGTTTATGAGAACGAACATGGTCTGTTTCATCCACTTCCAAGATTGCATTTACTTCTGAAATGTCTTTCTTAGCTAGTTTTTTATAAACTACAGTGATAGGCCCTTTTGTTGTACTGTGTAAATGGAAAACTTGGTTCAAATCAATATTAATCAAAACATCACAGTTGAGTGATACTGTTTGGTTTGAGCCGGAACGTTTTAAGTAAGTAAGAAGCTGTTGGTAGTATTCTTTTCCAACTGTACTACTTTCCACACGGGTATTGTAAATACCTAGATAGTAGTGGCTAAGAAGGGTTGACAAGCCCCACTCACGACCAGAACGGATATGGTCAAAGACTGAGCTAATATTATCTTGTTGGAAAATACCAAAGATACTACGGACACCTGCATTAGCAAGACTTGAAAGTGGGAAGTCGATCAAGCGATATTTACCTCCGAAAGGCAAACTAGCTACTGGACGGTGGTCTGTCAGTGTTGACATATCATGAAAACCAACTGTGTTTCCTAAAATGGCAGAATATTTATCAATCTTCATCTGTTGCTACCCCCACTACTTCATCATATCCTACAACTTGTACTTCTTCTGTTCCATCAATTTCGACACCATCAGAAATAACTGCACCTTCACCAATAATGGCACGTTTGATTTTAGCTCCCTGACCGACAATTGCACCACTCATGATAACTGAATCTACTACTTCTGCCCCTTCGCGAACTTGCGCACCTGTTGAGAGGATAGAATGTTTAACAGTTCCATCTACGAAACAGCCATCGACAACCAAGGAATCTTCCACATGAGCATTTGCCCCAAGGAAGTTTGGTGGTGAAATTAAGTTTCTTGAGTAAATCTTCCATTGACGGTTACGGCTATCCAAGGCATTTTCTGGTGAAATATATTCCATGTTAGCTTCCCAAAGCGATTCAATCGTACCAACATCTTTCCAGTAACCATTAAATTCGTAGGCATAAACACTTTCACCTGACTCAAGGTAATTTGGAATGACATTTTTACCAAAGTCTGACATATCGACATTGCTCTTTTCAGCAGCAACAAGCATATTGCGGAGACGTTGCCAATCAAAGATATAGATTCCCATAGAAGCTTTGGTAGATTTAGGTTGAGCTGGTTTTTCTTCAAATTCAACAATGCGATTATTGGCATCTGTATTCATGATACCAAAACGGCTAGCTTCCTTAAGAGGAACATCAAGAACTGCTACTGTCAAACTAGCATTATTATCCTTGTGTGACTGGAGCATATCATCATAGTCCATTTTATAGATGTGATCCCCAGAGAGAATTAAGACATACTCAGGGTTGACACTGTCGATATAATCAATATTTTGGTAAATAGCGTGACTAGTCCCTTCGAACCAACGATTGCCTTCACTTGCAGAATAAGGTTGAAGAATAGAGACACCAGAATTGATACCGTCTAGTCCCCAGCTTGAACCGTTCCCAATATGGTTGTTGAGAGCAAGTGGTTGATACTGTGTAATGACTCCAACATTGTTGATGCCTGAGTTGGCACAGTTTGAAAGAGCAAAGTCAATGATACGGTAGCGCCCACCAAATTGCACAGCTGGTTTTGCAATGCTTTGAGTGAGTTTACCGAGACGAGTTCCTTGCCCACCAGCAAGAATCAAAGCTAACATTTCATTCTTCATTTTCTACTCCTTTTTGGTTTTTACTTGTGACGGTTTTAGTAGGTTTCAAGCGGCGTTTGATTTTCCAAACACTTGCTCCCATAGCCGGTAGGGTAAAGGTCAAGGTCTGCTCATAATCTTTCCATAGTCCTTCTTGCGTTTGCACAGTTTGATTATGTTCTTTCCAAACGCCTCCCCACTCTTCTAACTCAGTATTCCAGACTTCTTCGTAAATCCCTGCAACAGGAAGTCCGATTGTAAAATCTTTTCGTTCAACAGGTGCCATATTAAAGATACAGACTAACATATCATCCTTCTTACCCTTACGGATGAAGGAAAGAACACTCTGGTCTCTATTATCCGCATCGATGATTTCAATACCATCATAGCTGGTATCAATTTCCCACAGACAGCGGTGGTCTTTGTAAAACTGGTTTAGCTGAGAAGTGAAATACTTCATCTTAGCATTCATTGGATCTTCTAGGTTTGACCATTCCAACTGTTCTTCAGATTTCCATTCTAGGAATTGCCCATATTCACTACCCATGAAGAGCAATTTTTTACCTGGGTGACAAATTTGGTAAGTGTAGAGATTGCGCAAGCCTGCGAATTGATTGTAGCGATCTCCCCACATCTTGTGCATCATACTCTTCTTGCCATGAACCACTTCATCGTGTGAGAATGGTAAGAGATAGTTCTCCTTGAAGACATACATAAAGCTGAAAGTCACCAGGTTAAAGTCATATTTACGATAAATAGGATCTTCTTCGTAGAATCGGAGGATGTCATTCATCCACCCCATATTCCATTTATAGTCAAATCCTAGACCATCTGAATCCTTGGTGTCAGTAATCTGAGTAGCTGATGAACTTTCCTCAGCTATCATCATAACGTCTGGATGAACTAGTTTAATCACATCATTCAAACGTTTTAAGAAATAATAACCCTCATAGTTAAGATTGCCACCATCTTTATTAGGTGTCCATGGAGCATTATCGTAGTCAAGATAGAGCATATTGCTGACAGCATCCACGCGAATACCATCTAAATGATAAAAATCAATCCAAAACTTAATACTAGAGATCAAGAAAGACTGGACTTCATTCTTTCCAAGGTCAAAATTGAGTGCTCCCCAACCGTAGTTATGAGCCTTATTATGGTCTTGGTATTCAAAAGTCGGTGTTCCATCATAATAAGCTAAGGCATCGTCGTTAATAGTGAAGTGACCAGGTACCCAGTCTACAATAACGCCTATATTGTTTAAGTGACATTCCTCAACAAAATCTTGAAACTCTTCAGGGCGACCATAGGCATGCTCTAGAGCAAAGTAACCCATAAGCTGATAGCCCCAACTCAAACCTAGTGGGTGAGACATCAGGGGCATAAACTCAATGTGGGTATAATTCATCTCAACCAAGTAAGGAATGAGTTCATCTTTCAATTGAGAAAAACTATAGGGGCTGCCATCAGGATTTCTCTTCCAAGAGCCAGCATGAGCCTCGTAAATATTGACAGGACGCTCTTCAAAGCTCAAGCGTTTTCTACGGGCTAGCCAGAGACCATCCTTCCATTTTTTTTCTGGAATATCAGTTAAAATAGCCCCAGTCCCAGGTCGTGCCTCATACCGTAAAGCCAAAGGGTCAATCTTCATCAGCTGATGACCATTTGCACGTGTGATATGGTACTTATAAATTTGGCCTTCTTGAGCAAGACTGGTAAAGACTTCCCATACTCCAAATTCATTCCGTTCCATCGGAATTTGATTTTCAACCCAATTGGTGAAATCCCCTACCAAGTGAACAGCCTGAGCATTAGGCGCCCACACACGAAAAGTATAGCCATACTCTCCATTTTTTTCTTCCCTATGAGCTCCCAGATAGTGCTGGAGGTGAAAATTTTCACCTGTCATAAAGGTTTTTAAAGCATTATTCTTATCCATACACCCTCCTAATTCTGTAAGCGTTTTCTATAGATTTATTATACTACCTTTTTAGGGAAGATTCAAGTAAATTACGGAATTTGCAAAAAAATTTTTTGAAAGTCTTCAACAAATTCACTGATGTGTTCACTTGTAAATCAAGAAATTTTCAGAAACGCTATGAAAACGAATTGTTTTTTTATAATACTATCATAAAGTTCGTTATTTAGCTAACAAAAATATAATTTTAAGTAAAAAAATAAATCAGGAAACGAATCTCCTGATTTTATTAACAGATAAAGCACCACAAATGAATTTAAATTGTAAATCTATTCTACAAAACTTTAAAGACGCTGGCACTGACGCCACCAACCATGTCTTTATCACTTAAATGACTATTGGTCACCAATAGTTCTAGATTTCCAGCATTTTCAAACTGGAAGTCTTGTCCTTTAGCATTAAAGACAACCAGTAAATGGTCTTCCCCTTGAATCTCATAGACAATCCAACCACTATGTTCGTTGGCTGAATGAACAAAAACATGATGGTAAATTTCATCATAAGTAAGGTAAGAAAAGGCACCGGTTCCTGTCTTCAATCGAATCATCTGACGGATAAACTCAATACTATCTTGACGCTCATTAATCAAATCCCAGTTCACTTGGTTCACACTGTCAGGAGCATTATAGCTATTCATAGCACGCTCTCTATCATCATGGGTCAACTCACCATTTTCACCAGTCGCAATTAGTTTGGTACGACCAAATTCTTGACCGATTTCCATAAAGGCCATCCCTTGCATGAGTAGGTTCATAGCTGTGGCTGTCTCAACCTTGCGCATGATTTGTTCTGAACTTTGGTCTGGATGAAGAGTTGCCAATAAATCGTGAAGATTGTAATTGTCATGGGCTTCCACATAGTTAAGTACTTGATTTGGATGTGTATAGGTTCCTAATTCACGACTGCCTAGGATTGCTTTGGCAAGAATTGGCTCTGTCGCAGCACCGCTGACAAAACCTGATTTAATTGCACCGTAAACTTCTCCACCTTTAACAGCATCACGCTGATTGTCATTAAAGAAACCAATATTTGGCATTTCGTAGGCGTTGTCTTTCTTAGCCTTATCATAAGGGGCAAGACCTGTTCCCATGTCCCAACCTTCTCCATAAAGGATAATGTGAGGGTCAATTTCATCCAAACTCTGACGAATCATCTGCATGGTCTTGACATCATGAATCCCCATCAAGTCAAAACGGAAACCGTCAATGTTGTATTCCCGCACCCAGTATAGAAGAGAATCAATCATATACTTGCGGAACATTTCGTGTTCACTGGCTGTTTCATTTCCAACACCCGTTCCATTCTGGAAGGTACCGTCTGGATTCATACGATAATAGTAATCAGGGACTGTTGTTTGGAAAGGTGCATCAACAACTGAAAAAGTATGGTTATAGACCACATCCATAATGACACCAATACCCGCATCGTGGTAAGCTTGAACCATGGTCTTCAAATCGCGAATAACCTGAGCTGGATCATCTGGATTAGTTGAAAAACTAGTTTCTGGCGCGTTATAGTTTTGTGGGTCATAACCCCAGTTGTAGGTTACATTTCCATCCTCATCATATTCTTTATGACGGTCTGCAATTGGTTGCAACTGAACATAATTGTAGCCCAGCTTCTTGATGTGATCAAAAGCAGTTGACTGACCGTACTGGTTAACCGTTCCAGTCTGAGCAGCACCTAAAAAAGTTCCTCGAAGATGTTCATCCACACCTGAGGTCGGTGATTTGGTCAAATCACGAATGTGCATTTCACAAATAACTGCCTTACATGGATTTGCCAAGCGCCAAGTAGCATCAGAACCATGCTTAACCTCGAAGTGTTCAACTTGCTTTTCTGCATGGCTCAGAATAGCTGAACGTTTGCCATCAGGACTGGTCGCAATTGTGTACGGGTCGCGTGTCAAGGTTTGATGATGAGGGAATTGGACTTGATACTGATAAGTCTTACCAGTCAAATCTTCCTCAACATCCAAACTCCAGACACCGATTGTATTGTCCTTATGATTATAGGAGTAGCTATTGCCTCTCTCCATCTCAAATGTTTTCCAAACAGGTGCATCATTAGCAGCTGATTCATAAACAACTATCTGCACTTCTGTCGCTGTCGGAGCCCAGAGAGCAAAATGAGCCTGATTATCCTCTACACGACACCCCAATTCCCCTTGGTAACCCCAATGATGGTCAAAACTAGCACTATTAATGGCCTTATCAAAGGCAAAAGGATTTTGATTTTTATAGAAAGGACTTGCAATTGCAGGATTTTCAGAATAATAAATCCTATCATCTCCTTCCAAAATCCAGACTTCTGTTAAGAGGGGATAGTGATTAAAACGGATAGCATACTCTTTACTGGTTTGACCTGTGTGAACCACAAAATTCAAGCTTTCTAAGGGATGAACACTGGGATGTTCAAAACTAAATGAAGCACCAAAATAATCTTCTTTGTAGGTTAGCAAATCAATTCGTTGATCCTTACTCTTTACAAAAGAGCAAGTGTCGTATTCACCATTCTTGCGGTGGTAATGAATGCGCATAGGGTAGTTATACATTTTTTATTTTTCCTTTTTTTATTTGTTTCTGTTTCACTAATAAATTCTTGACCGATTTTGTCCCGATTAACAAACTAGTTATACTGTCTAAACTCTGGTTTTAAACTATCATTACAGACTTTCTAGCCAAGCTTCATCTCGAACCTCGATACCAAGTTCTTGTGCTTTTTGCAGTTTACTTCCAGCATCTGCTCCTGCAACAACAAGGTCTGTCTTTTTAGAAACACTGCCTGTTACCTTGGCACCAAGACTTTCTAGTTTGCTTTTAGCTTCTGAGCGCTTGAGCCGTTCCAATTTACCAGTCAATACCACTGTCAGACCTGACAAGGCTGCATCCGCTACTACTGTATGACCTTTATAGTCCAGATTAACCCCAGCTTCTTTCAATTCTCTGAGGAGAATTTTAGAGCCTCCTGTCGCAAAATAAGTCTGAAGACTCTTGGCAATCACACCACCCAAACTTTCAATACTGGCCACTTCCTCTGGATCTGCCTGAGCCAGATTTTCGATTGAATGAAAATGTTGAAGTAAAAGCTGACTGGCCTTGCTTCCGACATGGCGAATCCCTAGTCCAAACAAGAGTTTTTCAGCTGAGTTTTCCTTAGATGCTTGGATGGCCTGATACAGTTTAGAAGCAGACTTTTCCTTAACCCCCTCTAAAAGGAGGAAATCGTCTTCTTGTAATCGGTAAATATCCGCCACATCCTTAACCAGATTAGCAGAAAAGAGTTTCTCAACTACTGATGGACCAAGGCCTGTAATATTCATGGCATCTCGAGAGGCAAAGTGAATCAAACCTTCCATGATTTGGGCAGGGCAACGTGGATTGATACAACGGAGAGCCACTTCATCTTCAAAGTGCAACAAGTCAGAGTTACAACTTGGACAGTTTGTAGGGATATCCAGTTTCTCTTCAGAAACCCGTTTGAACTCTACGACACGCAAAACGGCAGGGATGATATCTCCAGCCTTATAGACGATAACCGTATCGTCTTTGCGGATATCTTTTTCAGCAATATAATCCACATTGTGTAGAGTCGCACGGCTAACAGTTGTCCCAGCAAGCTGAACGGGAGTCAGATTGGCAGTTGGAGTCACAACGCCCGTACGGCCAACTGTCCAATCAACTGATAAGAGTTGGGCTTCTTTTTCCTCAGCAGGAAACTTGTAGGCTACTGCCCACTTTGGAGCCTTGACAGTAAAGCCGAGTTCTTCTTGGCTTGCTAGGTCATTGATCTTGATTACAACTCCATCAATATCATAAGGCAGATTTTCCCGTTCCTGTCCTACTTCTTGAATAAAATCCCAGATTTCATCTATGTTTTCAGCGAGAATTCGCTTAGGATTGACTACAAAACCTAGTTGTTCTAGGTGCTTCAAAACCTTTTCTTGACTATCACGAGTTGACGGGCTGGCTTCTTGATAGAGAAACGTTGCAAGATTACGCTTGGCTACTACTGCTGTATCCAGCTGACGCAGAGTTCCTGCCGCCGCATTACGAGGATTGGCAAATTCAGGCTCTCCATTTTCTTGACGAGCTTGGTTGACCTGGTCAAAAGAAGCACGTGGCATATAACATTCTCCACGAACTGTGATATCTAGTTCTTCTGGCAAAGTTAAGGGAATGTCCTTGACACGCTTGAGATTTTCTGTGATATTTTCCCCAATAGAACCATCTCCACGCGTTGCCCCAGCAACTAAAATCCCCTTTTCATAAGTCAGCGAGATAGACAAGCCATCGATTTTCAGCTCACAAATATAGGTCGGATGAGCCACTTCCTTACGAACACGCGCATCAAAAGCTTCAAGCTCCTCACGTGAAAAAGCATCCTGCAAACTATAAAGAGGATACTGATGACTGTATTTTTCAAAACCATCTAAGACTTTGCCACCAACACGATGGGTCGGACTGTCTGCTAACACTTGATCTGGGTAGGCAGCTTCCAACTCAACCAACTCCCGGTAAAGACGATCATACTCACTATCTGAAACCGATGGATTATCGCTGGTATAGTACTCAGTCGCATAGCGATTGAGCAAGGCGACTAACTCATTCATTCTTTTATTCATAAAACCATTTTACCATAAATTAAGCCCTCCTCACAATGGAGAAGGGCAGAAAACTTAGAAATCTTACACCTGCTCTGATAATTCTTCCCACTCAAGCATAGCTTCTTCCTGACGATGGCTGATTTTGTCCAGCTCAGACTGTAATTCCATGAGTTTTTCGGCATCGTTTGTTTCCAACATTTGTTCAGAAATGGCTTGGCTTTGACTTTCTAACTCTTCAATTTCAGCTTCTAGACTTTCGATTTGTCGCATGAGTTTGCGAACTTCTTTTTGACTTTCTTTCTGAGCTTGATAGTCATTGACTGGACTTGCTTCTTTTGCTTGATTGCTAGTTGAAGCTTCCTCAGCCTGAGTCATTTCTACTTCTGCTTTCTTCTCAACATAGTAGTCGTAATCACCCAAGTAAAGAGTCGAACCATTCTCAGACAATTCCAAAACATGAGTTGCTACACGATTGATAAAGTAACGGTCGTGGCTGACGAAGAGAAGAGTTCCATCGAAGTCAATCAAGGCATTTTCCAACACTTCCTTGCTATCAATATCCAAGTGGTTGGTTGGCTCATCCAGAATCAAGAAGTTGTTGTTTTCCATAGATAATTTAGCAAGAAGCAAACGCGCTTTCTCCCCACCAGACAGCATGCCAACTGATTTTTTAACATCATCTCCTGAGAAAAGGAAGGCACCTAGACGGTTACGAATTTCAACTTCTGGTGTCAGTTTAAAATCATTCCAGAGTTCATCCAGTACAGTATTACTTGGTGTCAGCTTGCTTTGGGTTTGGTCATAGTAACCAACCTCAACATTAGCCCCAAAGCGCTTTTCCCCCTTGATAAAAGGAATCTGGTCCACGATTGATTTAATAAAAGTTGACTTTCCAATACCATTGGGACCAACGATGGCGACAGCATTCATCTTACGAAGGTCTAGATTGATAGGCTCTGACAGTACTTCCTCATCATAGCCAATAGCTGCATTTTCAACAGTCAATACAACATTACCAGACGTTTTCTCAGACCGGAAGGTCATGTTAGCAGATTTCTTACCAGCTTCAGGCTTGTCCAAACGTTCCATTTTTTCCAGTTGTTTACGTCGAGATTGGGCACGTTTGGTCGTTGAAGCTCGGACTAGATTGCGATTGACAAAATCTTCCAGAGCAGCGATTTCCTTTTGTTGCTTTTCATAGTTTTTTGCCTCAGTAGCTAGCTTCTGCTCTTTCAATTCAACAAAACGAGAGTAATTTCCCACATAGCGATCCAAGGAATGCTTGGTCAAATCTAGCGTAATTGTCGCAACCTTATCCAAGAAATAACGGTCGTGGCTGACAATAATGAGGGCACCACTATAGTTTACCAAGTAATTCTCTAGCCAAGCAATAGTTTCAATATCCAAGTGGTTGGTTGGCTCGTCCAAGATCAAGAGATTTGGCTTTTCAAGAAGCATTTTGGCCAGCGCCAGACGGGTATTTTGACCACCTGAAAGTTCAGCTATTTTCATCTGCCACATAGACTCGTCAAACTTGAATCCATTTAAAATCGCTCGAATATCAGCTTCATAAGTGAAACCGCCTGCTTGGCGAAAATTCTCAGATAAGCGGTCGTAATCTGACATCAGCTTATTCAAGTCCTCACCAGACTTTTCCCCCATCTCTAGCTCCATCTGACGAAGTTGTTTCTCAGTCCGACGCAAGTCATCAAAGACATAAAGCATTTCATCGTAGATGGTATTTTCAGACTCAAAACGGCTATCTTGGGCTAGGTAAGACAGAGAAATATCTTTTTTCTTATTGATTTCTCCGCTAGTTGGCTCCTCTTCTCCAACCAAAATCTTCAAAAGAGTAGACTTACCTGCACCATTTTTCCCAACAAGGGCAATTCGATCTCGTTCATCAACCTGCAGGTTGATATTATCAAAAAGAACCTCTCCTGCAAAAGAACGTTCAATTTTATTAGCTTGTAAAATAATCATACAAACAGTATAGCATGTTTCCCTAAGGCATTCAAGACTTGATAAACCTGCATATGACACCACTTTTCTGAAAATTATGCTACCGTTTTACTAAAATGCTAAAAAGTGCTATAATGTGAACGGTTAAAACAATTTACAAAAAGGAGAATTTCAATGTCTTACCAAGAAAATTACCAGAAATGGATTGATTTTGCGGAGCTTCCTGACTACCTTCGTCAAGATTTGGAAAATATGGATGAAAAAACGAAGGAAGATGCCTTCTATACAAATCTTGAATTTGGTACTGCAGGTATGCGTGGCTTGATTGGTGCTGGTACAAACCGCATCAACATCTACGTTGTTCGCCAAGCTACTGAAGGATTGGCTCGTTTGATTGAGTCTAAAGGTGGAAACGAAAAAGAACGTGGTGTAGCAATCGCCTACGATAGTCGTCACTTCTCACCTGAGTTTGCCTTTGAATCTGCGGCAGTTCTTGCTAAACATGGTATCAAATCTTACGTATTTGAAAGCCTTCGTCCAACTCCAGAACTATCATTTGCAGTTCGTCACCTCAACTGTTTCGCAGGTATCATGGTCACAGCTAGCCACAACCCAGCACCATTTAACGGTTACAAGGTTTACGGTGAAGACGGTGGACAAATGCCTCCACACGATGCAGACGCTTTGACAACATACATTCGTGCAATCGAAAATCCATTTGCAGTTGAAGTTGCTGATGTGGAAGCTGAAAAAGCTTCTGGCTTAATTGAAGTTATCGGCGAAGCTGTCGATGTAGAATACCTCAAAGAAGTCAAAGATGTGAACATCAACCCAGCCTTGATTGAAGAATTTGGTAAAGACATGAAAATTGTCTACACACCACTTCATGGTACTGGTGAAATGTTGGCTCGTCGTGCTCTTGCTCAAGCAGGATTTGACTCTGTTCAAGTCGTTGAAGCGCAAGCAACTGCTGACCCAGACTTCTCAACTGTAAAATCTCCAAACCCAGAAAGCCAAGCAGCCTTTGCCCTCGCTGAAGAACTTGGTCGTCAAGTTGGTGCAGATGTTCTTGTCGCAACTGACCCAGACGCAGACCGTGTTGGTGTTGAAGTTCTTCAAAAAGATGGTAGCTACCTCAACCTTTCAGGTAACCAAATCGGTGCTATCATGGCTAAATACATCTTGGAAGCCCACAAAAACGCTGGAACTCTTCCTGAAAACGCAGCCCTTTGCAAATCTATCGTTTCAACTGACTTGGTAACGAAGATTGCTGAAAGTTACGGCGCGACTATGTTCAACGTTTTGACTGGTTTCAAATTCATCGCTGAAAAAATCCAAGAATTCGAAGAAAAACACAACCACACTTACATGATGGGATTTGAAGAAAGCTTCGGTTACTTGATTAAACCATTCGTACGTGATAAAGACGCTATCCAAGCTGTTCTAGTCGTTGCTGAACTTGCTGCCTACTATCGTTCACGCGGTTTGACACTTGCTGATGGTATCGAAGAAATCTACAAAGAGTATGGCTACTACGCTGAAAAGACTATCTCTGTTACCCTTTCAGGTGTAGATGGTGCAGAACAAATCAAAGCGATTATGGCTAAATTCCGTAACAATGCTCCAAAAGAATGGAATGCAACAGCTATCACTGTCGTAGAAGACTTCAAAGCTCAAACAGCTACTGCTGCTGACGGTACTGTTACAAACTTGACAACTCCTCCAAGTGATGTGTTGAAATACACACTTGCTGACGGTTCATGGATTGCCGTTCGCCCTTCAGGTACAGAACCAAAAATCAAGTTCTACATTGCAGTTGTAGGTGAAACTAACGAAGAATCACAAGCTAAGATTGCTAACATCGAAGCAGAAATCAATGCTTTTGTAAAATAGAGCCCTATAAAAGATGAGACTAACCAATCTCATCTTTTTTTCGTATCAAATCTAAGCAATTTTAGAAACTTTATGGCATACTAGACTTATCAATGAAAGCGAGGTAATCTCATGGAACAATTTTTAGATAATATTAAAGACCTTGAAGTCACTACGGTTGCGCGTGCACAAGAAGCACTCGATAATAAAGAAACTGCAACCTTCTTCATTGGCCGCAAAACTTGCCCCTACTGCCGTAAATTTGCTGGTACATTGGCAGGTGTTGTAGCTGAAACTAAAGCCCACATCTACTTCATCAATAGTGAAGAAACAAGCCAACTCAATGAGTTGCAAGCATTCCGCTCACGCTACGGAATCCCAACTGTACCAGGCTTTGTTCACATCGCAGATGGACAAATCAATGTTCGTTGTGACTCTTCAATGTCAGCACAAGAAATCAAAGAATTTGCAGGATTGTAAAAAAGCCACTCATCGAGTGGTTTTTAAATGGTCAAAATTACCTTTTTTCAAGCAAATCTTGTATCATCCGATGTAGTTCTTCTATCTTTTCGGATTGTTTCTCTAGTAATATTCTCTGACTAGATAATTCATCTTGGAGTTTATCAAGTTTTATCTGTTCATCTGGATTATCTTTTACAAAAAAGT
Source organism: Streptococcus mitis (assembly GCF_946190285.1). GTDB lineage: Bacteria > Bacillota > Bacilli > Lactobacillales > Streptococcaceae > Streptococcus > Streptococcus mitis_CP. The sequence continues at coordinate 409,707 of NZ_CAMHZX010000001.1, forward strand.
TCGTCAAGGCACTTGTTAACATTCCTATTGTACCAATCCCTACCAACATTAATAAAACAGCTATCCATTTGCCAAAAAGGGAAACTGGAACAATATCACCATAACCAACAGTGGTTACTGTCACAAGAGCCCACCAAAGACTATCTGAGAAAGATTTTTCTTCAACTACAGATAAAATTGAACTTCCTACTAGAACAATAAAAATATTAACATACAAGATATAAATCAGGCCATTTGTCCGTAAGAATCTACTAATTTTTCTTTCTAATTTACCTGTAAGTCCAAGTATTCTAAGTAAACGAGTCAGTTTCAGTAATTTTGTCAGTCTTGCTAAGCGGAAGATACGCCCTAATCGCAATACTGTAAAAATAGCATTTAAAGGAAGGATAGCTAACAAGTCAAAGATATTTTCAAGTATAAACCTCCATTTTGCTTTACTTGAAAAGAACCGCCAACCATAATCTACCACAAACACAAACCAAAGTAGCAAGTCAATAATACTGTATGGAGGACTGTCTAAATCAATCATCTCAGCAAATCCAAGTAATACCAGAATAACAGAGATTAAAGCAAGTAAAATAATTGTTGTATCATAATAATCTGCAAAAAACCATTTTTTCTTCAAATTTTACTCTCCTCACTTTCTATACTGTTATTACTCAACTTTAATTCAATAAATATCTCTCCGATGACCAACTTCTAAAGTAGCAACGACTAATTCATCATCTACAATTTGTACGATAACTCGATAATTACCAATTCTATAGCGCCATTGACCAACGCGATTACCAACCAAAGCCTTTCCGTGTCGTCTTGGTTCTTCCAAAACATTGGTTTGTAAATAGTTTGTAATTAGCTTCTGCGTATAACGGTCCAATTTTTTCAATTGCTTGATGAAACGTCTTGTTGGAACTAATTTATACAAATTATTCATCCTCCAAGCCTAAATCATGCATCATTTCTTCCCAAGTAATGGGTTCAACTCCTTTTTCCAAGTCGTCTAAATACTCTTGATAGGCTAAATCTGCCACACGAGCATCGTATTCGTCTTCTAGAGCTTCAAGAGTTTTGGTGCGAATAAGTTCCGAAAGGGAAACTCCTTCAAACTTAGCCATTGCCTTCATAAATGTTTTATCAGCTTCAGAAACTTTTAATGTAATAGTAGTCATCTTTTGCACTCCCTTTTTTAATGGTAACACCATTGTATTACTTTTTAGGTGTTCAGTCAATATAAAAAGAACACCTTCTCAGCGTTCTTTCTATATATCTGTCAATGGTGTTGCGGTATCTGGTGAGGTATCATAAACCTTAAAGTCTACTCCGACTCCCAGATCAGCTTGTGCTAGCTGATTGACCATAGTCATGTGAGCCAGCTCCTTGATATTGTTTTCCTTAGACAAGTGACCAAGATAGATTTTCTTAGTGCGATTTCCCAAGGTACGAATCATAGCTTCGGCACCATCTTCGTTAGAAAGGTGACCCAGATCCGATAGGATTCGTTGTTTGAGTCGCCAAGCATAAGATCCTGCTCGCAGAATCTCTACATCATGGTTGGACTCGATAAGATAGCCGTCCGCATTTTCAACAATCCCTGCCATACGGTCACTAACATAGCCTGTATCTGTCAAAAGGACAAAACTCTTATCATCCTTCATAAAGCGATAGAATTGCGGTGCGACTGCATCATGGCTAACACCAAAACTCTCTATGTCAATATCTCCAAAGGTTTTGGTTTTACCCATTTCAAAAATATGCTTTTGCGAAGAATCTACCTTGCCAAGATACTTACTATTTTCCATAGCCTGCCAGGTCTTTTCATTGGCATAAAGATCCATACCATACTTGCGAGCCAAAACGCCTACTCCATGGATATGGTCTGAATGCTCATGCGTAATCAAGATAGCATCCAAGTCTTCTGGTTTGCGATTTATTTCAGCAAGTAGGCTGGTAATTTTCTTACCCGACAAGCCTGCATCCACTAATAGTTTCTTTTTTGGGGTTTCCAGATAAAAGGAATTTCCACTGGAACCCGACGCTAAAATACTGTATTTAAAGCCTGTTTCACTCATTCTAGTCTTCTACTTCATCCTCCCATACTTCTTCCTTCACTGCATCCTTATCATAAGGGAGCACAATGGTAAAGGTTGATCCCTTACCATATATACTCTTGGCCCAAATAAAACCATTATGTTGTTTGATAATTTCTTTAGCGATAGACAGTCCCAGCCCTGTTCCACCTTGAGCACGGCTTCTAGCACGATCCACACGGTAGAAACGGTCAAAGATACGAGGCAAATCCTGCTTAGGAATACCCAATCCTTGGTCTGAGATAGACAAAATCATCTGATCATCAGTTGTCTTCATCGTGACTGTGATTTTTCCACCATCTGGAGAATATTTAATGGCATTGTTGAGAATATTATCAATCACCTGTGTCATCTTGTCTGTATCAATTTCAATCCAGACAGACGTAATCGGATAATCTCTAACCAATTCGTATTTCTTCTCTTCATCTGATCCCCTCATCTTATCAAAACGGTTAAGGATAAAGGTAATAAAAGCTGTGAAGTTAATCAGTTCCACATCTAGATGAGTGGTTGCATTATCAATACGTGAAAGATGGAGAAGATCTGTCACCATCCGCATCATACGGTTGGTTTCATCTAGAGATACCTTGATAAAGTCTGGTGCGACAGGTTCTGACAAGGCCCCCTCATCCAAGGCTTCAAGATAGGATTTTACGCTAGTCAAAGGAGTTCGTAACTCATGACTAACGTTGGAAACAAAGAGTCTCCGTTCGCGCTCCTCCTTCTCTTGCTCCGTTGTATCATGCAGAACGGCAACCAGACCTGAGATAAAGCCTGATTCACGACGAATCAAGGCAAAACGAACACGAAGACTCAGATACTCACCATTGGCATCCTGGGAATCAATCATGAGTTCAGGAATTTGGGTAATCAAATCACGAAGTTCATACTCATCTTCAATCTTAAGCAATTCAAGGATACTTTTGTTGAGAACATCTTCTTTCTGAACACCTAGCTGTTTCTTAGCCATGTCATTAATCATAGTAATCTTACCACGACGATTGGTCGCGAGGACTCCATCTGTCATGTAAGAGAGGATACTGTGCAATCGTTTACTCTCTTGTTCCAGATTTTCTTGAGTCAAACGGATTACTTCTGATAAATCATTGAGATTATTGGTAATATTAGTGATTTCAGAACTTCCCTGCATATCCAATACCTGAGAATAATCTCCTGCAATCAGGTCCTTTACCTTTTGATTGATTTGCTTCAACCGAATGTTATCCCTACGATTTTCTAGTAAGAGCAAGGTCACCACTAAAATAAAGCCAAGTAGAATGAGGATAAAGATAAAATCACTGGTTAAAACTGTGTCTTTTATTAGTTTAATCATTATTTCTCATATAATAACCAACACCGCGACGTGTTAGGATATACTCAGGACGACTTGGTGTATCTTCAATCTTCTCACGCAAACGTCTGATAGTTACGTCAACTGTTCGAACATCTCCGAAATAATCATAACCCCAGACCGTTTCAAGCAAGTGTTCACGGGTAATCACTTGACCAATATGAGAAGCCAAGTGGTACAAGAGTTCAAATTCACGGTGGGTCAAGTCTAGTTCTTCACCATATTTTTTAGCCACATAGGCATCTGGTACAATCTCCAAGTCCCCAATTTGCAGAGGTTGGGTTTTCTTTTCATCTGATTCTTGATTATCTACAGAAACCAAGTCCGTACGACGAAGAAGAGCTTTAACACGCGCCTGCAACTCACGATTTGAGAAGGGTTTGGTTACATAGTCATCCGCTCCAAGCTCTAAACCGATAACCTTATCAAACTCACTGTCTTTAGCCGACAGCATGATAATAGGCACACTACTTGTCTTGCGAATGGTCTTAGCAACTTCTAAACCATCAATTTCGGGAAGCATCAAATCCAGAATAATAATATCTGGTTGCTCTGCTTCATATTGCTCTAGCGCTTCACGACCATTAAAAGCAGTTACAACCTCGTAACCTTCCTTGGTCATATTAAACTTGATAATATCCGAGATTGGTTTTTCATCATCTACAATTAATATTTTTTTCATTTTTTCACCTTTTTCTCTACTATTATATCAAAAAAATAACAAGAAAACACAATAGCTAGTCTTTGCTACTGTCTGAGTTGGCTTGTGCATAAGCCTGCCAGATTTTTTGTTGGGGTTTGGCAAGGGGATAATTCTTAAACTCTTCTGGTGAAAGCCAGCGAACTTCCCTATCGGAAAAGTTATGAAAGTCAGTCACTTGACCTGCTACAATTTGAACATGCCACTTGCGATGACTAAAGACATGCTTAACCATTTCAAAATAAACATCAAGCCAATCAACATCTAGGTCATAGTCCTGCTGGAAACTCTCTTCTGGACTGGGGCCAAAGTTTACACTTTCTTCTGCAACCTGATGAAAGAGGTCAAACTGCTCTTCTTGCGAAAAGTTATCAACTTCTATCAAGGGGAAATGCCAAAATCCTGCCAATAATTTTTCACTTTCATTTTTTTCAAGTAAAAATTGTCCTTGAGTATTTTTGACCACCAAGGCTTTAAGATAAATTGGAACAGGCTTTTTCTTGGGAGCCTTAATTGGATAACGGTCCATTGTGCCATTCTGATATGCCGCACTAAAGTCCTTAACTGGGCTTTCTTCTGGTCTGGGATTTACAGGTGCCTCAATATCTGATCCCAAGTCCATCAAAGCTTGATTGAAGTCACCCGGACGTTCTGGGTCAATCAGGATTTCCATCATTGCTTGAAAAATTTTGCGATTACTTGGAATGCCAATATCATGATTAACCTCAAACAAGCGGGCCAAAACACGCATGACATTACCATCTACAGCTGGCTCAGACAAGTTAAAAGCAATACTGGAAATGGCTCCTACTGTGTAAGGACCAATCCCTTTCAAGCTGGAAATTCCTTCATAGGTATTTGGAAATTGACCACCAAAGTCTGTCATAATCTGCTGGGCTGCAGCCTGCATATTGCGTACTCGAGAATAATAACCCAAACCTTCCCAAGCCTTCAACAAACGCTCTTCAGGGGCAGTTGCCAAACTTTCCACTGTTGGAAACCAGTCCAAGAATCTTTCGTAGTAAGGGATAACTGTATCCACTCTGGTCTGCTGGAGCATAATTTCAGATACCCAGATATGATAAGGATTTTTACTTCTACGCCACGGTAAATCTCTTTTGTTTTCATCATACCAGGCAAGAAGTTTCTCACGGAAAGAAACAATCTTCTCCTCTGGCCACATGACAATATCGTATTCTTTCAAATCTAACATATCTCTAGTATAACACAGAAGATTCTAACTGTCCTTTTCCTAGTATTAATACTCTTCGAAAATCAAATTCAAACCACGTCAACGTCGCCTTGCCGTACTCAAGTACAGCCTGCGGTTAGTTTCCTAGTTTGCTCTTTGATTTTCATTGAGTATAAAAAACCTCTTCCCAAGGGAAAGAGGACTAAATCTTATTGATGAACAGCTTGGGCTGCTGTGATAAGGGTTAACTTGTAAACATCATCTGCATTACATCCACGAGAAAGGTCGTTAACTGGCTTGTTCAAACCTTGCAAAACAGGTCCAACAGCCGCAAAACCGCCAAGACGTTCGGCCATCTTGTAGCCGATATTTCCTGCCTCGATACCTGGGAAGATGAAGACATTTGCTTGACCAGCTACCGTACTTCCAGGAGCTTTCAGAGCTGCAGTTTCAGGAACAAAGGCTGCATCAAATTGCAACTCACCATCGATTTCAAGGTCAGGACGCAAGTCGTGAGCAATTTTAGTTGCTTCTACAACCTTATCAACACTTTCACCAAAACCTGAACCCTTAGTAGAATAACTTAGCATAGCAATTTTAGGCTCGATTCCAAACATCTTAGCTGTGATTGCTGAGTTGATCGCAATTTCAGCCAAGGCTTCTGCATCTGGATTGATGTTGATGGCACAGTCTCCAAATAGGTAACGTTCCGTACCACGAACCATGAGGAAGGCACCTGAAGTACGAGTTACATTTGGACGAGTTTTGATGATTTGAAGAGCTGGACGAACTGTTGAAGCTGTTGAGTGAATAGCTCCAGATACCATTCCATCAACCAAGCCCAAGTAAACCAACATAACACCAAAATAGTTGACATCTTCAACCAAAACCTTGCGTGCATCTTCTTCAGACATTTTGCCCTTGCGACGCTCCACCAAGGCAGCAACCATTTCTTCAAATTGAGGATAATGTTGAGGGTCAATGACTTCATAACCATCCATGATCCCTTCGATTTCAAGATAAATTTTAATTTTTTCAGGATTTCCAAGCAAAACAGGAATCACTTCTGTTTCTTTTACCAAGCGTTTTGTTGCTTGAAGAATACGTGGCTCTTCCCCTTCAGGGAGAACGATACGAGCATTTTTACCAACCAAGTTGGCTTTGAGACTTTCAAAAACTTCCATGAGTTTTCTCCTTTTAGATAATAATTATACTCTGAAACAGTTTTTATAGAGTATTAGTTGATAACTGGGTAATAAGGTTACTGAAATCATCCGGCAAGGGACTTTCTAACTGCAAGTCTTGCTCTAAAAATGGATGATAAAAGGATAGGTAATGGCAATGCAGGGCTTGGCGCTGAATTCCATCGTCTAGACTACCACCGTACAAGTCATCTCCCAACAAAGGAAAACCGATATGAGAAAAATGGACTCGGATTTGGTGGGTTCGCCCAGTGTGCAGGCGAATATCGACCAAGTGAATATTTCCATAAGAAGCTACAATCTTGTAAGAAGTATGAGCATACTTTCCACCTTTAGCTACACGTCTGGTAATAATGGAATCTTCATCACGCGCAATCGGAGCAATAATCTCTCCCTCTTGCTCCAAGTGTCCATCACCTTTAACCAAAGCAAAGTAGCGTTTTTCAATGGACTTCTTCTGCAACTGCTTGTCTAATCGTGCATGGGCATAGCCATGCTTGGCAAAGAGCATCAAGCCAGAAGTGTCCCTATCAAGTCTGGTCACAATGTGAACCTGCTGATTTTCATATTCTTGCTTAACATAGTAACCCTTGATAAAATTGGCAACGGTATTGGAGTGATTAACACTAGGAATAGAAGCCACTCCATAGGGTTTATTCAAGACTAGAAAATGGTCATCCTCATAGAGAATATCCAGTGGGCGCTCGATAGCTTCGAGAGTTTCAAAGCCTTCCTCCGCAGGAATATCAATGGTAACGCGGTCTCCAATATCCAATAGATACGTCGCATTTTGTGATTGATCATTGACCAGAATAGCTCCACCTCGAAACTTAATCTTGGCCAGAAGCCCCTTAGAAACCTCATGCTTTTTTAAGAAGGTCTTGACCTTGACATGATCATCTGCAATAAATTCAAACCTCATTCATCCACCTCGCCGATAAAAGCATCCTTAACACGGTTCCAAAAACTGGTATGGCTAGGTGATGCGACAAAGTGAATCTTATGATGGTCGATTTGATACTCAATACGCTCAATATTACGGAAAGAATAAACGCTATTGTCAACCGAAATAGTGTGGTAATCGTTTCTCGTCGGGATAAGTTCAATCTTATCCTTCTTAGGAACAATAATGGAAGAGCCCAGCGTTCGATAGACCCGATTATTAAGGCTGGCAATTTCCGTTAATTGCAAAGCTTCAATGGTAGGGTGTAAAACAGCTCCGCCAAGTGATTTGTTATAGGCTGTACTACCAGTCGGTGTCGAAACTGTTAGCCCATCTCCACGAAAACGTTCAAAGTGGACACCGTTAATCACAACATCCGCCACCATGGTTCGATCAGACCTGCGGATACTGGCTTCATTTAGTGCTCTGAAAATCTTAACTTCACCATTTTCAAGAAAGACCTTCACATTCAGAACAGGGTATGATACCTTTGCCCCAGTATCTAGCTGCAAATTAGTCACTAGCTTGTCCAACTCAAAATCACGGTAGTCCGTATAGAAGCCCAAATGTCCAGTGTGAACACCAATGAAGCGGACCTTGTCAAGCTGGTTTTCGTACTTATGAAAGGCCGACAAGAGCATACCATCCCCACCAATGGAGATGACAATGTCCGGATTGGTATCATTGAGTATAAACTGATTTCTCTTCAAACGATCTCGCAATTCATACAAAACCCTTTGACTCTGTGGTTTTCTATTAGCTATCAGGTCAATTCGTTTACCTGTATTCTTCATCTGTATCGTCACTGTTTCCTACACCGTCATTTAATTTTCTACTCAAAGGATCAAAAAGTGCCTGGGCTTCCTGGATATCATCTCGAATTTTACCCATTTCTTCATCCAACTGATGGGCAATTTTGGCAGTAATTTCCAGTCTCTTTTTAATTTCCTCTGGGAAATCCCCTTGGTACTTGTAGTTGAGAGAATGTTCTATCGTTGCCCAGAAATTCATGGCCAAGGTACGAATTTGAATTTCCGCCAAAATAGTCTTGGCTCCATTGATTGTATCAACCGTATATTCTACTACCACATGATAGGAACGGTAGCCTGATGCTTTTCGATGAGTAATGTAATCTCGCTCCTGTATGATTCGCATGTCCTGACGTTTGCGCAAAATTTCCACTACTTCCTTGACGTCATCTACAAACTGAACCATCACACGCAAACCAGCAATATCTTGCAAATCGTGCTCTAAGCTCGCATAAGTAATGCCACGACGAGCCATTTTCTCCTTGATACTTTCAATTGGCTTGACTCGACCAGTCACAAACTCAATCGGAGAATGCTTATTTTGCTTACGATATTGCTTCCGAATACCACGTAGTTTAATCTTTAACTCACCAACAGCTTGAATGTAAGGATCTAGAAATTCTTCCCATTCTAAGGTCATATATTCTCCCTTGTTCACATATTATCCTTCAAAAATATCTTTGATTTTTTCTCCAGATTCATATACAATAAATACAATGCTTATTATACCATAAATCCGCTTTCAACGATAAAGAAAAGGTAAGAAAAATGAAACATTTAGAAATTGAATTGAAAACACTATTGAAAAAAGATGAATACAATCGTCTAAAAGACCAATTCACAGGCGTCACTCCTGTTCTTCAAAAAAATTACTACATCGACACTCCTGATTTTGAACTTCGAGAAAAGAAAGTTGCTATGCGCATTCGCACTTTTGAAGACTGGGCAGAATTGACACTCAAAGTCCCTCAAAATATCGGAAACATGGAATACAATCAAAAATTGCAACTAAAAGATGCTGAAAACTATCTGAGCAATAAAGAACTTCCTCAAGGGCTTGTGCTCGATGAATTGGCGAAACATGGTATTAAAACAAGTGAATGGCAGATTCTTGGTTGTCTAACGACACTTCGCTATGAAATGCAAACAGCTATTGGTCTCATGGCGCTGGATGAAAGTCAGTACTTTGATATTACAGATTACGAATTAGAGCTTGAAGTTGAGAATCACGAGCAAGGGAAACAAGATTTCCAGCAATTTTTAGAGGAAAATCAGATTGATTATCAAAAAGCTCCCTCAAAATTGGTTCGATTTGTCAAAAGAATGAAAAATAGCTGAAATAATCTCCATTTTTTGGTAAAATAGAAAAGATAAAAATACACGAATCCTAGTTCATATATATAAGGCAAATATAACTAGGATTTATAAAGTTTACAGAGGACGGTCTATAATGTCAGATAGAAAAAATATGAAACTTTTCGCTCTCAACTCTAACCAAGAGATTGCACAGAAAATTGCTCAAGCTGTTGGTGTCCCACTTGGAAAACTATCATCACGTCAATTTTCAGACGGAGAAATCCAAGTGAATATCGAAGAAAGTGTCCGTGGTTATGATGTTTACATCATCCAATCAACAAGTTTCCCTGTTAACAACCACCTAATGGAATTGTTAATTATGGTTGATGCTTGTGTTCGTGCAAGTGCCCACAGTATCAACGTTGTTCTTCCATATTTTGGCTACGCACGTCAAGACCGCATTGCTTCACCACGTGAGCCACTTACAGCTAAACTAGTTGCTAATATGCTGGTTAAGGCTGGAGTTGACCGTGTTCTTACGCTTGATTTGCATGCTGTTCAGGTGCAAGGCTTCTTTGATATTCCTGTTGACAACCTCTATACAGTTCCTCTATTTGCAAAACATTACTGCGATAAGGGGCTCCTTGGTTCAGATGTTGTTGTCGTTAGCCCTAAAAATTCAGGTGTCAAACGTGCTCGTAGCTTGGCTGAGTATCTTGATGCTCCTATCGCCATCATCGACTACCCTCAAGACGATGCAACTCGCAACGAAGGTTATATCATCGGTGATGTTGAAGGTAAAAAAGCTATCTTGATTGACGATATTTTAAATACTGGACGTACCTTCTCTGAAGCTGCTAAAATCGTTGAACGTGAAGGGGCTACAGAAATTTATGCTGTTTCTAGCCACGGCCTCTTCGTCGAAGGAGCTGCTGAACTTCTTGACAATACTAATATTAAGGAAATTCTTGTGACTGATTCAGTAGCAACAAAAGAAAAAACTCCTAAAAACGTATGCTACATCACTGCTAGTGAGTTAATTGGTGATGCCATCGTCCGTATCCACGAAAGAAAACCAGTCAGCCCACTCTTTGCCTACAACAAAAAGAAATAAGGTGATTCTTTGATTTATTTGGACAATGCTGCAACGACTCCCATGTCAGCAGTTGCTATTTCAGCTATGACCAAGGTTATGCAAGAAACCCATGGCAATCCATCTAGTATTCATGGTCATGGTCGTCAAGCTGGCAAACTCTTGAGAGAAGCCCGTCAGGAACTAGCCCAGTTACTGGGGACAAAACCTCAACATATCTTTTTCACTTCTGGTGGGACTGAAGGCAACAATACTGCCATCATTGGCTACTGCCTTCGTCACCAAGAACAAGGAAAACATATCATCACAACTGCCATTGAGCACCATGCCGTCCTTGAAACCATTGATTACTTGGTTCAACACTTTGGGTTTGAAGCAACCATTATCCAGCCAGAAAATCAAGAAATCACAGCCAAACAAATTCAAAAGGCTTTACGTGATGATACAATTTTGGTTTCTACCATGTTTGCCAATAATGAGACAGGAAACCTACTTCCCATTGCTGAAATTGGCCAAATACTCAAGCAACACCCTGCTGCATATCATGTCGACGCAGTTCAAGCTATTGGTAAAATACCAATTCACCCCGAAGAATTGGGCATTGATTTTCTCACTGCTTCTGCCCATAAGTTCCATGGTCCTAAGGGAATCGGTTTTCTCTACGCATCTAGCATGAACTTTGATTCCTATCTCCATGGTGGAGACCAAGAACAGAAAAAACGTGCAGGAACTGAAAATCTGCCTGCCATCGTAGGCATGGTTGCAGCCCTAAAAGAAGACCTAGAAAAGCAAGAAGAACATTTTCAACATGTACAAAATCTAGAAACTGCCTTTCTAGCAGAGCTAGAAGGCATTCAATATTACTTGAATAGAGGACAACATCATCTCCCTTATGTTCTCAATATTGGATTTCCTGGCCAGAAAAATGACCTCTTACTCCTTCGTCTAGATTTAGCTGGAATTTCAATCTCTACTGGTTCAGCCTGTACGGCAGGCATTGTCCAATCTAGTCATGTTCTTGAAGCCATGTACGGGGCAAATTCAGAACGCTTGAAGGAATCCGTTCGTATCAGTTTGTCGCCAGAAAATACTGTTGAAGATCTACAAACCCTCGCAAAAACCTTAAAAGAAATTATCGGAGGTTAGCCATATGGCATTTGAAAAAACCATTCAGTTAAAAAATTGTCGTTACGACTACACTCTTAGCCCTTCTGTTAAAAAATTCACCCTTAAGGACAACACTTTTTTTGAGACTAAGGTTGGGAACTATGAACTGACTCGCCTACTTGAAAAGGTTCCGAACAGCGGTGAGGGATTCCAACTCAAAATCATCATTAACAAGGAACTTACAGGTGCTAAAATCAATATCACTGACAAGTTTGGTCTTCGTCTGGTTGATATTTTCAAATCAGAAGACCACCACATTCATCAGGAAAAATTCTACTTCCTCATGGATAGCTTGGTAGAACGTGGTGTCTTTACAAAATCGGAAAGATAGAGCCAAAATGTTTGAACTGACCTATAAAGACAGCTATCATGTAGAGCGCACTCTCAAGTATGAGGATTACGAGGCTCTCATGCTGGCTCTGTCAGGATGTGTGACTCTGCCAGATACACTTTATGTGACTTCTTTGACCTTTAAGGGCCAGGAAGTTTACCAGGGTCTGGTCGGAGACCTCTACCGTTTTCTATCACATGCAGATTTTTTACATTAAAACTAAGATTTTTCTTAGTTTTTTCTTGTTTTTGTTGATTTTTTCACAATGTTTCTATAAAATAGAAGAATAGAAAGGTTGTGATTTTGTGAAAGATAAACAGTCTGCTATTCCAAAAGCTACAGCAAAAAGACTCTCTCTCTACTATCGAATTTTTAAGAGATTTCATGCAGAAAAGATTGAACGTGCCAACTCTAAGCAAATTGCAGAGGCTATCGGTATTGATTCCGCGACCGTACGTCGTGATTTTTCCTACTTTGGTGAACTAGGTCGCCGTGGTTTTGGCTATGATGTCAAAAAACTGATGACATTTTTTGCCGATTTACTCAATGATAACTCCATCACCAATGTCATGCTGGTTGGTATTGGAAATATGGGCCATGCCCTTCTTCACTATCGCTTCCACGAACGTAACAAGATGAAGATTATCATGGCCTTTGACCTAGATGACCATCCCGAAGTCGGTACCCAAACTCCTGATGGGATTCCTATTTACGGGATTTCTCAAATCAAGGATAAAATCAAGGATGCTGATGTGAAGACTGCTATCCTGACAGTTCCCAGCGTCAAGTCACAAGAGGTTGCCAATCTCTTGGTGGATGCTGGCGTGAAAGGAATTCTCAGTTTTTCACCAGTCCATCTGCATTTACCAAAAGACGTGGTCGTTCAGTATGTCGATTTGACAAGTGAACTCCAAACCCTCCTCTACTTCATGCGAAAAGAGGATTAGAAAGCGAAAATCATTTTATGAAAAAACCAGTTATAGGGATTACAGGAAACGAAAAAACTCATCCAGATGATGACATCATGATGAGCTACGTAGCAAAAGGCTTTGTGGAAGGCGTTAAAGACGCTGGAGGGATTCCCATCATCCTACCGATTGGTGATCAAGAAATGGCCTGCCACTATATTAGTATGATTGACAAGCTCATCTTGACAGGTGGGCAAAATGTTGATCCAAAATTCTATGGTGAACCAAAAACCATCGATAGCGATGACTACCACCTTCAAAGGGATATCTTTGAACTGGCCCTCATCAAGGAAGCTATTAAACAGAAAAAGCCAATTTTTTCTGTCTGCCGTGGAACTCAACTCTTTAACGTTGCCATGGGTGGAACTTTGTACCAAGATATCGAAGACCATTGGCAGGATTGTTCTGCCGAATACACAACCCAACGCTTGGTGACAGAACCTGATACTATTCTTCGAGAAATCTATGGAGAAATTTCCCATATCAACTCCTTCCACCATCAGAGCATTAAGGATTTAGCACCAAATTTAAAGATTGCGGCTCATGATCCTAAAGATGGTATCATTGAGGCTGTCATGAGTACGGATGATGTTGCCTTTCTCGGTGTCCAATGGCATCCAGAATTTCTTTTTGAAAATCGTCCCAAAGATAAAAACCTCTTTGACTATATCGTTAATGAACTTTAGATTAAATCTGTCTTTTCGCGGTAACTAAAATAGCTAGAATGAGAGACAATCAAATGGTCCAAGAGGACAATCCCCATCAGTTCGCAGGCTTCTTTGACAATTTTAGTGACATGATCATCATTTCGGCTAGGAGCTACCGCTCCCGAAGGATGATTGTGAACCAAGATGAGAGAGGTCGCCATATGCTTGATGGCATAATGAAGAATCTCCCGAGGTTCAGCAATACTACGAGTAGCTGAGCCGATAAAAATGGTCTGTTGATGGATGATTTGATTTTGAGTATTGAGATAGAGCGCCACCAGGTGCTCTTGTTTTTTATGGCCCAATTCCTGTTGCATCTTCTTGGCCAACTTTTGACTACTGAGAATGCTTTCCATCGCAAGGGTTTCGTGTTTGTGAATACGATGGCCCAGTTCAATCATGGCTTGTAACTCTATAGCTTTAACACGGCCGATACCAGATAGACTCTGCAATTCTTGCAGGGTCATTTTTTTCAAATCTGTTAGGCTTGAAAGATTGTTCAAGACTTTCTGGGCAATTTCAAAAACACTGGCCTGACGTGTTCCTGTTCTGAGTAAAATAGCTAGCAACTCTTGGTTACTGAGCGCTTCTACTCCTTCTTGGGCAAGTCTTTCTCTGGGTAATAGTGAATCTTCTTGGAATGAAATACTGTACATAAAAATCCTCCTCACTTTATTATTCGTGAGAAGGATGAAAAATTAGATTTTTTTCTCAATTGGGGCTACACTGGCTAAAAGTTTTTTCAAACCTACTTCTGGGAAATTGATTTTTAATTCCTGAGTAGCTCCGTTACCTGAAACTTCCAGAACAGTTCCCTCTCCCCACTTCTTGTGGAGGGCAATGTCACCAATGGACCAATTTGCCTCGCTAGACGCTGATTTTGCTCCAGCAGTAAATTGACCAAATGGGAGACCGCTTGACTGGATAGTTTTTGGGGCCGCACTGCGTTTACGGTCTTGAAGAGCCTGAGCCAAACTCATACCTTGACCGAAGGCAACCCCACCACTGCTATAAGATGCCTTAAAGCTTGAATTTGCTGGACGAGCCAATCCTTGATACTCAAGCAAGTCTGAGCTGATTTCGTTAATAAAACGAGTCGGACGGTTGTAGTTGGTACGACCAAAAAGCAGGCGTGAGTTGGCATTGGTCAGATAGAGAATTTTCTCTGCACGCGTAATTCCTACATAGGCTAGACGGCGCTCTTCTTCTAATTCATCTGGATCTTCAGCAGCACGGCTAAGCGGAAAGACATTTTCTTCCATCCCAATCAAAAAGACAACTGGAAACTCGAGACCTTTGGCGGCATGCAGGGTCATCAAGGTCACTTCTGATGTCTCCTGACTACCTGAATCTGTGTCCGCAATCAAGGCCAAGTCATTTAAGAAACGACTCAGTTTATCCAGACCAGTTTCTTCTTCTGGCCCATCAGAGGTGTCATCAAAGTTTTTCGTTACAGAAAGGAACTCTTCGATATTTTCAACCCGAGCCTTACTTTCTAGAGTCGCTTGGGCATTAAGAATATCGACGTAAGCTGTTTTTTCAAGGACAGCCTCAACCAACTCTGTAATAGTTAAGTGGTCTAGCTGTTCCCGCAAATCCAGAATCATATTGGCAAAATCCCAGATAGACTGGGCTGCTTTACCCTTGATACCAGATAACATGATGTTGGCTGAAGCATCCAGCATAGACATATCTTGCATATTCGCAAAATCACGGATTTTCTCAACAGTGCCTGGCCCAATTCCACGTTTAGGCTCATTGATAATACGCTCAAAACTGATATTGTCACTCAAATTGGCAATAAGATTGAGGTAAGCGATAATATCTCGGATTTCCTTACGGCTGTAGAACTTGGTTCCCCCAACCATGGTATAAGGGATATTTGACTTGAGCAAGGCTTCCTCAATAGTACGGGACTGCGCATTAGTCCGATAAAGAACAGCAAAATCCTTGTGAAGGAAGTTTTGACTGCGACTAAGTTCATCGATGGTTCTGGCTACAAATACAGCCTCATCCAGCTCATCATCAGCACGATAGTAAACGATTTGTTCCCCATCAGCGTTTTGGGTCCAGAGATTCTTAGGACGGCGGTTTTTATTATTTTTAATAACCTCATTGGCCGCTTGGAGAATAGTTTTTGTTGAACGATAATTCTCCTCCAACAAAACAACCTTGGCTTGGGGGTAATCCTTTTCAAAGTCCAAAATATTCTGCATATCAGCACCACGCCAACCGTAGATAGACTGGTCCGCATCCCCAACCACACAGATATTTTTAAAACGGGAAGCCAAGAGTTTGACCAATTGGTACTGAGCGTGGTTGGTATCTTGGTACTCATCAACGTGGATGTATTGGAATTTCTGTTGATAGTAAGTCAAGACATCAGGATTTTGATCAAAGAGACGCAAGGTCAGCATAATCAAATCATCAAAGTCAACCGACTCCGACTGACGTAATTCTTTCTGATAGGCTGTATAACACTGAGCCACGATTTGCGTGTACATATCTCCAGCTTGGGCAGCATAAGTCACATCATCAATCAGATCATTCTTAGCATTGGAAATAGTCCCTAAGATACTCCGTTCATTCCATTTTTTAGGATCCAAGTTCAACTGTTTGAGAATGCGTTTCATGAGCGTTCGCTGTTCACCAGGATCGACAATTGTAAAATTACGATTGTAGCCAATATGGTCCGCATCGCGACGCAAAATACGAACACACATGGAGTGGAAGGTTGCAATCAGACAATCCTGAGTAGCTGGATTGAGGCTATAAGCACGCTCTTTCATCTCACGCGCAGCCTTGTTGGTAAAGGTAATGGCCAAGATATTCCATGGATTGACCATCTTTTCATCAATCAGATAAGCAATACGGTGGGTTAAAACACGGGTCTTTCCAGAACCAGCCCCCGCCATGATCAACAAGGGCCCTTCTGTCGTTTGCACCGCCTCAGCCTGACGGTCATTCATTCCATTTAATAATGCGTTCATCTTCTCTTCCTTACTCTTGAAGTCAATATTTCTATTATATCAGAATTCAGGGAAAATATCTTTACCTAAACTGGTTACGTGTAGAAGGCAACTCTCTCATCAGCTGAAGACAAGACCTTATATCTAGGCAAAAAATGAGCTTGGATATTATTTCCAAACTCATTTTTTACTCAATGAAAATCGAAGTGCAAACTAGGAAGCTAGCCGCAGGCTGTACTTGAGTACGGCAAGGTGAAGCTGACGTGGTTTGAATTTGATTTTCGAAGAGTATAAAGTCCATTTCAATATACTAGAACAAACCTAGAACGGTTCCATCACTTTCAACATCCATGTTGAGAGCTGCTGGACGTTTTGGTAGGCCTGGCATGGTCATGACATCGCCAGTTAAGGCAACGATGAAGCCTGCACCTAATTTTGGCACCAATTCGCGAATGGTAATTTCAAAGTTTTCAGGTGCTCCAAGTGCATTTGGATTGTCTGAGAAGCTATACTGGGTCTTAGCCATACAGATTGGCAATTTGTCCCAACCATTTTGAACGATTTGAGCGATTTGTGTTTGAGCTTTCTTCTCAAAGTTTACTTTGCTACCACGGTAGATTTCAGTAACAATCTTTTCAATCTTTTCTTGAACAGAAAGGTCATTGTCATACAAACGTTTGTAGTTAGCTGGGTTTTCAGCGATAGTCTTGACAACTGTTTCGGCAAGTGCTACTCCACCTTCTGCGCCATCAGCCCAGACACTTGCTAGTTCAACTGGCACATCAATTGAAGCACAAAGTTCTTTCAAGGCTGCAATTTCAGCTTCTGTATCAGATACAAATTCGTTAATCGCAACAACTGCTGGAATACCGAACTTACGGATGTTCTCAACGTGGCGTTTCAAGTTAGCAAAACCTGCACGAACCGCCTCCACATTTTCCTCTGTCAGAGCATCTTTAGCCACACCACCATTCATCTTAAGAGCACGAAGGGTTGCAACAATGACAACTGCATCTGGAGATGTTGGCAAGTTTGGTGTCTTAATATCAAGGAATTTCTCGGCACCAAGGTCTGCACCAAAACCAGCTTCAGTAACTGTGTAATCAGCCAAGTGAAGGGCTGTTGTAGTTGCCAAGACAGAGTTACATCCGTGAGCGATATTGGCAAATGGACCACCGTGTACAAAGGCAGGTGTTCCGTAAATTGTCTGAACCAGGTTCGGCTTAATCGCATCCTTCAAGATCAAAGCCAAGGCACCTTCAACCTGCAAATCACCTACAGAAACTGGTGTACGGTCATAGCGATAACCGATAACGATATTAGCCAAACGGCGTTTCAAGTCCTCGATGTCTGTTGCCAAGCAAAGAATTGCCATGATTTCGGAAGCAACGGTAATGTCAAAGCCATCCTCACGAGGAATACCATTTAGAGGGCCACCAAGTCCAACGGTCACATGGCGAAGAGCACGGTCGTTCAAGTCCACAACACGTTTCCAAAGGATACGACGTTGGTCAATTCCAAGCTCATTTCCTTGGTGCAAGTGGTTGTCAATCAAGGCAGAAAGAGCATTATTAGCAGTCGTAATGGCATGCATGTCTCCAGTAAAGTGGAGATTGATGTCTTCCATTGGCAGAACTTGGGCATAACCACCACCTGCCGCACCACCCTTAATCCCCATTACTGGACCAAGAGATGGTTCGCGAATAGCAATCATAGTTTTCTTGCCAATCTTGTTCAAGGCATCCGCAAGACCAATAGTAATAGTTGATTTCCCTTCACCTGCAGGTGTTGGATTGATGGCAGTAACCAAAATCAATTTCCCAACTGGATTGCTCTCAACTGCACGAATTTTATCAAAGCTAAGCTTAGCCTTGTACTTTCCGTACAACTCCAAATCGTCGTAAGAAATACCAAGTTTCTCTACAACATCAACAATAGGCTTCAGCTCAATACTCTGTGCGATTTCAATATCTGTTTTCATTCAAAACTCCTCTAACCTCTTATATGATAATTCATTATAACACAAAACAAGATTTTTAACATCCGAAAACTCTCTAAACGTTCGTAAATATCCCTATTTTTAAGGTTTTTATAGTCCTTTCTTAAATTTTATATGGCTTTATAGTTTGAAACTATAGTAAATCTTCGTTTTTACCAAAAATTTATCGCTTTCATTTTACTTACCGTTTATTTTTGTGTACAATAGTGCTATGAAAATTTTAGTTACATCGGGCGGTACCAGTGAAGCCATCGATAGCGTCCGCTCTATCACTAACCATTCTACCGGTCGTTTGGGGAAAATCATCACAGAAACCTTGCTTGCTGCAGGGCATGAAGTTTGTTTAATAACGACAAAAAGAGCTTTGAAACCAGAATCCCATCCCAACCTAAGTATTCGAGAAATTAACAATACCAAGGACCTTCTACTGGAAATGCAAGAACGTGTTCAGGATTATCAGGTCTTGATTCACTCAATGGCCGTATCTGATTACACTCCTGTCTATATGACAGGGTTTGAGGAAGTTCAATCTAGCTCCAATCTAGAAGAATTTTTAAGCAAGCAGAATCATCAAGCTAAGATTTCTTCAACTGATGAGGTTCAGGTTTTGTTCCTAAAAAAGACACCCAAAATCATCTCTCTAGTCAAGGAATGGAATCCTGCTATTCATCTGATTGGCTTTAAACTGCTTGTTGATGTCTCTGAGGATTATCTCATCGAGATTGCCAGAAAAAGTCTTATCAAGAACCAAGCAGACTTAATCATTGCAAATGACCTGACTCAAATTTCAGCGAACCAGCATCGTGCTATCTTTGTTGAGAAAAATGAGCTTCAAACAGTCCAGACTAAAGAAGAAATTGCAGAACTCCTCCTTGAAAAGATTCAAGCCTATCATTCATAGAAAGGAAAGCTATGGCAAACATTCTCTTGGCTGTAACGGGCTCAATTGCCTCTTACAAGTCGGCAGATTTAGTCAGTTCTCTAAAAAAACAAGGTCATCAAGTCACTGTCTTAATGACCCAGGCTGCTACAGAGTTTATCCAACCTTTGACACTACAGATACTCTCACAGAATTACGTCCACTTGGATGTCATGAAGGAACCCTATCCTAATCAGGTTAATCATATTGAACTTGGCAAAAAAGCAGATTTATTTATCGTGTCCCCTGCAACTGCTAACACTATTGCAAAACTAGCCCACGGCTTTGCGGACAACATGGTGACCAGTACGGCTCTAGCCTTGCCAAGTCATATCCCAAAACTCATCGCACCAGCAATGAATACAAAAATGTATGACCATCCGGCAACTCAGGCTAATCTGAAAACATTAGAAAGCTACGGCTATCAGCTGATTGCTCCTAAGGAATCCCTACTAGCTTGTGGCGACCATGGACGAGGAGCTTTAGCCGACCTCACAATTATTTTAGAAAGAATAAAGGAAACTCTCGATGAAAAAACGCTCTAATATTGCACCTATTGCTATCTTTTTTGCAACCATGCTCGTGATACACTTTCTGAGCTCACTTATCTTTAACCTTTTTCCATTCCCAATCAAACCGACTATCGTTCATATTCCTGTCATTATTGCCAGCATTATCTACGGACCACGAGTTGGGGTTACACTTGGATTTTTGATGGGGCTACTTAGCTTGACGGTTAACACTATTACAATTCTACCGACAAGCTACCTCTTCTCACCTTTTGTACCAAACGGGAACATCTACTCAGCTATCATTGCTATCGTCCCACGTATTTTGATTGGTTTGACTCCGTATCTAGTTTATAAACTGATGAAAAATAAAACTGGTCTTATTTTAGCTGGTGCCCTTGGTTCACTGACCAACACAGTCTTTGTACTTGGTGGAATTTTCTACCTTTTTGGAAATGTTTTTGATGGTAATATCCAAAAACTCCTAGCAACCGTTATCTCAACAAATTCGATTGCTGAATTAGTCATTTCCGCAGTTCTAACCCTAGCTATTGTCCCAAGACTACAAACCTTGAAGAAATAAAAACAATCTCCGCTTTCATGCTTGAAGGTGGAGATTTTGCTCTATATCGTTACTATTATTAGTGAAATCTTTACCAATATTTAATTTAAAATGGCCTATAAACTCAAGTAAATCCTTGCTTTATTGTCTTGTTTATTGTACTATACTAGTGTATATACAGACAAAAAGGAGATTCTTATGAACACACGGAAAAAGACACAATTTATGACAATGACTGCCCTCTTAACGGCTATTGCGATTTTGATTCCAATTGTTATGCCTTTTAAGATTGTCATTCCACCTGCTTCTTACACTTTGGGAAGCCATATCGCTATTTTTATTGCCATGTTCTTGTCGCCCTTGATGGCAGTTTTTGTCATCCTAGCCTCTAGTTTTGGATTTTTGATGGCTGGCTATCCTATGGTTATCGTATTTCGAGCTTTTTCCCATATCTTTTTTGGGACTCTAGGAGCTCTTTACCTACAAAAATTCCCCGATACCCTAGATAAACCAAAAGCTTCCTGGATTTTCAACTTTGTGTTAGCGCTTGTCCATGCCCTTGCTGAAGTATTGGCCTGTGTCGTTTTTTATGCAACTTCTGGTACCAATGTAGAAAATATGTTTTATGTTCTATTTGTGCTGGTTGGATTTGGCACAATCATCCATAGTATGGTAGACTATACATTAGCACTAGCTGTCTATAAAGTGCTTCGAAAACGCCGTTAAAAGGAAAAGCTATGACAAAAGATCGCAAACAAGCTCTGCTCCAACTCTTGAAAGAAGCTCCTAAAGCCCTCAACGGCCAAAGTTTGGCGGAACATTTTCATGTCACACGTCAAGTCATTGTGCAGGACATTGCAATTTTGAGAGCCGATGGCGCTCCTATCCTATCCACTAATCGTGGCTACATCTATAAGCAAATTGAAACCAATCCTTATGTTCACAAACTTTTCAAAGTGAAACATGAAGTTGAAGAAATCGGTCAAGAACTCCTTGCTATCGTAGATAATGGCGGACGTGTTCAAAACACCTTGATTGACCATCCCGTTTATGGAGAAATTGAAACCTTGCTGAAACTGTCTTGCCGCCGAGACGTTCAACATTTTCTAGAACAAGTCGAGCATTCTGATTTTAAACCTTTATCTGAATTGACAGATGGTATCCATTACCACCTAGTTGAAGCCGAAACACAACAAGACCTCCACTATATCGAGGAGGCCTTGGATCAGCTCGGTTATTTAGTAAAAGACTAGAAAATTTTCTTTTCCCAATCGTCTTCTGTACGGTGGCGGTAGAAAAACTCTGACTTGTCAGGAGCTTCCATCATTTCCATCAAAGGTAGCATATCATAGGCCAGATCCAAGTTTGGAATCTGGTCTTTTTGAATCCAAGAAACTTCTCCTTCATCTGAAGAGCGAAGGCTACCAGAGAACTCAGTCGCCTTATAACAAATGACAATATAGCGCCCACCTGTATCTAGTGGCCAATTTTTAATGCCGACAAGTTGAGGATTTTGAATAGTCAACCCTGTTTCTTCATAGATTTCACGAATAACAGACTCTGCGAAAGATTCGCCATTTTCTACATGGCCTCCAGGAAAGGCATAACCAGACCAGCGATTGTTTTCAGGGGCGCGATATTGCATAACCACGCGCTGAGTTTCGAGATCTTCAATCAGACAAATATTTGTTAAAATCGTTAATTGGGAACGGGACATATTTTCTCCTTTAGGTAATATTCTAATCCAACGCCTTGACTTCCAGCATCATATCACGAATCTGAGCTGCTAGTTCAAAGTCAAGCACTTCGACGGCTTCTTGCATTTGTTTTTCTAGTTTCTTGACAAGTTCCTTACGTTCTTGTTTGTTGAGGCTATTGATATCGACTTCCTTGTCTTCTTCCTTAGCAACCGCCTTGGTTACGGCAATAAGGTCTCGGATTTCTTTCTTAATGGTTTGTGGAACGATACCATGTTCTTCATTATAGGCCATCTGGATTTTCCGACGGCGAGCCGTTTCATCAATGGCACGTTGCATTGACTGGGTAACCGTGTCCGCATACATGATGACATGACCTTCACTGTTACGAGCAGCACGACCAATGGTCTGGATAAGACCACGCTCATTACGAAGGAAACCTTCCTTGTCAGCATCGAGAATAGCTACGAGACTCACTTCGGGAACGTCAATCCCTTCACGGAGCAGGTTGATTCCGACCAAGACATCAAAGACACCCAAACGCAGATCTCGGATAATCTCTGTCCGCTCTAAAGTCTTGATATCCGAGTGCATATACTTGACCTTGATACCCATTTCTTTGAAGTAGTCGGTTAAGTCCTCTGCCATCTTCTTGGTTAAGGTTGTGATAAAGGTACGCTCATTCTTCTCAACACGGGCATTAATTTCACCTAAGAGATCATCAATCTGTCCCATAGTCGGACGAACTTCCACCTCAGGATCCAAAAGACCTGTTGGTCGAATGATTTGCTCAATCACTGTCTCGGTCTGTTCATTTTCATAGTCACCAGGTGTCGCTGAAACGTAAACAATCTGATGCACATGGCTTTCAAACTCTTCACGACGGAGAGGTCGATTGTCCAAAGCTGATGGCAAACGGAAACCATAATTAACCAGCATCTCCTTACGCGAACGGTCCCCATTGTGCATGCCCTTGATTTGCCCCATTGTCATGTGGCTCTCATCAATCATAATTAAGAAATCATCTGGGAAGAAGTCGAGAAGCGTATAAGGAGGCTCACCCTCACTCCGTCCATCCATGTGACGTGAATAGTTCTCAACCCCGTTGGTATAGCCCATCTCACGCAGCATTTCGATATCATACTCTGTCCGCTGTTTCAAACGCTGGGCTTCCAGCAGTTTTCCTTCCTTCTCAAAGACAGCTAACTGCTCCTCCAACTCGGCCTGAATCTTGGCAATGGCAACTTCCATGTGGTCATCATTGGTCACAAAGTGAGTAGCTGGGAAAATCGCCAAATGATCCACTTCTCCCAACACCTGACCTGTCAGAGCCTCAACTTCACGAATACGGTCAATTTCATCTCCAAAGAATTCTACTCGAAAGGCGTGTTCATCACGAGATGCTGGGAAAATCTCTACTACATCCCCACGCACACGAAATCTTCCGCGTTGGAAATCAATATCATTTCGCTCAAACTGAATATCGACCAAGTCATTTAAGAGTTTATCACGAGAAATTTCAAGACCTGGACGGAGACTAACGACACTATCAGCGTATTCCTTGGGCGAACCCAGACCATAGATACAAGAGACGGAAGCTACGACGATAACATCATTACGCTCCAGAAGGGCTGAAGTCGCTGAGTGACGAAGTTTGTCAATCTCATCATTGACAGAGCTATCCTTTTCAATATAGGTATCGCTAGAAGGGACATAGGCCTCAGGTTGGTAATAATCATAGTAAGACACAAAGTACTCAACAGCATTCTCAGGGAAAAATTCCTTAAACTCCCCATAGAGCTGGCCTGCTAGAGTTTTATTGTGGGCAATAACCAGAGTTGGTTTATTGACTTTGGAAATGACTTGACTCATGGTATAGGTCTTCCCTGTACCAGTCGCCCCCATCAGAATCTGAGCTTTTTCTCCACCCTCGATATTATCAACCAACTGCTCAATAGCTTGAGGTTGGTCTCCTGAAGGTTGATATTTTGATACTAGTTTAAATTGATTATCTGTAATGCGATTGATCATAAGAATCCTCTCTCGATGTGCTATTCCTATTTTAGCATACTTGTAGCATTTTCACGAAGAAAAGGACGGACCGAAGTCACATCCTTTCATTTTCTTTCTTCAATTGATAAGCGAGATAGACAATCAAAAGTAACAAGACTAAACTTGTCATGATAGAACCTTCAATCCCAAAAGATCCTCCTGATAACCAGCCTTGATTACCTTGTGGTAAAAAGGTCATCAATGACGTTCCTGATGGTTGACCACTAACTAAAATCCCAAAAAGATTTCCCTGAGCAAAATTCCAGGCGCCATGAATACCTGCAACACCCCAAACTGTATCTGTTTTGAGGAGGTAAAGTGACATGGCAACTCCGAATAAAAAGAGATTCACTAGAGATAAAGGTGTAAGACCAGAATTCCCAGCATGGAGCAAAGTAAAGAATAGGCTAGATATAAGAACAGCAAGTTTTAGATTGGTTCTTGAGGCCAATTGAGGAAGGAGCCAGGCACGGGACACCACTTCTTCTGCTGTCCCCTGTAGGATCCAAAATGGGATAGTAAAAATGATAAAGGCAAGCGAATAAGGATTCAAATGAATGGACTCAAAACGATATTGCCCCAAGGCCACTAAACCTAACAAGGTCAGAAGAAAAAGTGCTAGACCTAGCCCAAATCCTTTCAGAAGATTGCTGAGGAAATTCTCTCTATAAAATCCCAAAGTTCGAATAGGTCTTTTCTCAACTTTTTTAGTCCATCTGAACACAGTGTTGAGAATAAAACCAAAGGCCAGCAATTCTAAAATTAAATGAAAGTCACTTGTTTTATCCATCAAGCCCTGCTGCAAGGTCTGCAAGTAAGTTGCAAAAGCTTGACCAGCCTCTCCAAAATTTCTAGCAAGTCCGATGAGAGCTAACAAACTAATACCATATAAAGTATAAGCCACAAACTCTCCTATGAAGACAAAAGCAAAGGCTAACAAGGGGCTTGTGTAAATGTTTAAACTCATTTTTGAAGCTTGGAAGTCTTTAAATATTCTTTTGTTCTTCATCTCCCTGTCCTCTTTTCTTCTATTATATACTATTATTATAGCACTTTATAGTAGCAATTCAAGAAAGAAAAAATCAATGTTATATTTTCTGACACAAAACTATAAAAATTTGCCTTTTTTTACTTTTTCTGATATAATGGGAAAATATTCGGAAAAGGAGACTAAAAATGAAGAAAAAATTTCTAGCATTTTTGCTAATTTTATTCCCAATTTTCTCATTAGGTATTGCGAAAGCAGAGACGATTAAGATTGTGTCTGATACCGCCTACGCACCTTTTGAGTTTAAAGATTCAGATCAAACTTATAAAGGAATTGATGTTGACATTATCAACAAAGTCGCTGAGATTAAAGGATGGAACATTCAGATGTCCTATCCTGGATTTGACGCAGCGGTAAATGCGGTTCAAGCTGGTCAAGCTGACGCTATCATGGCGGGGATGACAAAAACTAAAGAACGTGAAAAAGTCTTCACCATGTCTGATACTTACTATGATACAAAAGTTGTCATCGCAACTACAAAGGCACACAAGATTAGCAAGTACGACCAATTAACTGGCAAAACTGTTGGTGTTAAAAACGGAACTGCTGCTCAACGTTTTCTTGAAACAATCAAAGATAAATACAGCTTTACTATTAAAACATTTGACACTAGTGATTTGATGAACAACAGCTTGAGTGCTGGTGCCATCGATGCCATGATGGATGACAAACCTGTTATCGAATATGCCATTAACCAAGGTCAAGACCTCCATATTGAAATGGATGGTGAAGCTGTAGGAAGTTTTGCTTTCGGTGTTAAAAAAGGAAGCAAATACGAGCACCTGGTTACTGAATTTAACCAAGCCTTGGCTGAAATGAAAAAAGATGGTAGTCTTGATAAGATCATCAAGAAATGGACCGCTTCATCATCTTCAGCAGTGCCAACCACAACTACTGCAGCAGGTCTAAAAGCAACTCCTGTTAAAGCTAAATACATCATTGCCAGTGATTCTTCTTTTGCACCTTTTGTGTTCCAAAACTCAAGTAACCAATTTACTGGTATTGATATGGACTTGATTAAGGCAATCGCTAAAGATCAAGGTTTTGAAATTGAAATCACCAACCCTGGTTTCGATGCCGCTATCAGTGCTGTTCAAGCTGGACAAGCTGATGGTATCATTGCTGGTATGTCTGTCACAGATGCTCGTAAGGCAACTTTTGACTTCTCAGAATCATACTACACTGCTAATACTATCCTTGGTGTCAAAGAATCAAGTACCATTGCTTCTTATGAAGATTTGAAAGGGAAGACGGTCGGTGTTAAAAACGGAACTGCTTCTCAAACCTTCCTAACAGAAAATCAAAGCAAATACGGTTACAAAATCAAAACCTTTGCTGATGGTTCTTCAATGTATGACAGTTTAAATACTGGTGCCATCGATGCGGTTATGGATGATGAACCTGTTCTCAAATATTCTATCAGCCAAGGTCAAAAATTGAAAACCCCAATCTCTGGAACTCCAATCGGTGAAACAGCCTTTGCCGTTAAAAAAGGAGCAAATCCAGAATTGATTGAAATGTTCAATAACGGACTTGCAAACCTTAAAGCAAACGGAGAATTCCAAAAGATTCTTGATAAATACCTAGCTAGCGAATCTTCATCTGCATCAACAAGCACTGTTGATGAAACAACAATCTGGGGCTTGCTTCAAAACAACTACAAACAACTCCTTAGCGGTCTTGGTATCACTCTTGCTCTAGCTCTTATCTCATTTGCTATTGCCATTGTTATCGGGATTATCTTCGGTATGTTTAGCGTTAGCCCCTACAAATCTCTTCGTGTGATTTCTGAGATTTTCGTTGATGTTATCCGTGGTATTCCATTGATGATTCTTGCAGCCTTCATCTTCTGGGGAATTCCAAACTTCATCGAGTCTATCACAGGCCAACAAAGCCCAATTAACGACTTCGTAGCTGGTACCATTGCCCTATCGCTCAATGCAGCTGCTTATATCGCTGAGATCGTTCGTGGTGGTATTCAGGCCGTTCCAGTTGGCCAAATGGAAGCCAGCCGAAGCTTGGGGATCTCTTATGGAAAAACCATGCGTAAGATTATCTTGCCACAAGCCACTAAATTGATGTTGCCAAACTTTGTCAACCAATTCGTTATCGCTCTTAAAGATACAACCATCGTATCTGCTATCGGTTTGGTGGAACTCTTCCAAACTGGTAAGATTATCATCGCCCGTAACTACCAAAGTTTCAAGATGTATGCAATCCTTGCTATCTTCTATCTTGTAATTATCACACTTTTGACTAGACTAGCGAAACGCTTAGAAAAGAGGATTCGTTAATGGCAAAACTAAAAATTGATGTAAATGATTTACACAAG
The DNA here is from genome assembly GCF_946190285.1 of Streptococcus mitis. Classification (GTDB taxonomy): domain Bacteria; phylum Bacillota; class Bacilli; order Lactobacillales; family Streptococcaceae; genus Streptococcus; species Streptococcus mitis_CP. The sequence continues at coordinate 437,640 of NZ_CAMHZX010000001.1, forward strand.
CACTATGGAAAAAATGAGGTTTTAAAAGGAATTACGACTAAGTTCTATGAAGGAGATGTTGTTTGTATCATCGGTCCTTCAGGTTCTGGTAAATCGACCTTCCTTCGTAGCCTCAACCTTCTAGAAGAAGTTACGAGTGGTCACATCACTGTGAACGGTTATGACTTAACTGAAAAAACAACCAATGTTGACCACGTCCGTGAAAATATCGGAATGGTGTTCCAACACTTCAACCTTTTCCCTCATATGTCTGTATTGGACAATATCACCTTTGCTCCTGTTGAGCACAAGTTAATGACTAAGGAAGAAGCTGAGAAATTGGGAATGGAGTTGCTTGAGAAGGTTGGGCTAGCAGATAAAGCTAATGCTAACCCAGATAGCCTATCAGGTGGTCAAAAACAACGTGTGGCTATCGCTCGTGGACTAGCAATGAATCCAGACATCATGCTCTTTGATGAACCAACTTCTGCCCTTGACCCTGAGATGGTTGGAGACGTACTAAACGTTATGAAGGAATTGGCTGAGCAAGGTATGACCATGATTATCGTAACCCATGAGATGGGATTTGCCCGTCAGGTTGCTAACCGCGTTATCTTTACTGCAGACGGTGAATTCCTTGAAGACGGAACACCTGATCAAATCTTTGATAACCCACAACACCCACGTCTGAAAGAATTCTTGGACAAGGTCTTAAACGTCTAAACGCAAACTGTAAGGATTTCCTTGCAGTTTTTTTCTATCTCGTATTGGATTTTTTGATTTTTCGGAAAATTATGTTAGAATTAAGTTTATGAAATGAGATTTCCTCATACCTAGCAAGACTAGGAATAAAAATAGAAATTAGGTAGCTAGATGTCATCTAAGGTTATTGTTACAATTTTTGGTGCGAGTGGAGACCTGGCTAAACGCAAGCTCTACCCTTCCCTTTTTAGACTATATAAATCCGGCAATCTTTCCGAGCACTTTGCAGTCATTGGAACTGCTCGTCGTCCTTGGAGCAAGGAATATTTTGAATCTGTTGTAGTCGAATCGATCCTTGATTTGGCAGATAGTACCGAACAGGCTCAAGAGTTCGCTAGCCACTTCTACTATCAAAGTCATGATGTCAATGATACAGAACACTACATTGCTCTACGTCAATTGCAGGCTGAACTAAATGACAAGTACCAAGCTGAACACAACAAGCTCTTCTTCTTGTCTATGGCACCTCAGTTCTTTGGAACTATCGCAAAACACCTCAAGTCTGAAAACATTGTTGACGGTAAAGGTTTTGAACGCTTAATCGTTGAAAAACCATTTGGTACAGATTACGCAACTGCAAGCAAGTTGAATGACGAGCTCCTAGCAACATTTGATGAAGAACAAATTTTCCGTATTGACCATTATCTTGGTAAGGAAATGATTCAAAGCATCTTTGCAGTCCGCTTTGCAAACTTGATTTTTGAAAACGTTTGGAACAAGGACTTTATCGACAATGTTCAAATTACCTTTGCTGAGCGCTTGGGTGTAGAAGAACGTGGTGGCTACTATGACCAATCTGGTGCACTCCGTGACATGGTCCAAAACCACACTCTACAACTCCTTTCTCTCCTTGCTATGGACAAGCCAGCAAGCTTCACAAAAGATGAGATTCGTGCTGAAAAGATTAAGGTCTTTAAAAACCTCTATCATCCAACGGATGAAGAGCTTAAAGAACACTTTATCCGTGGTCAATACCGTTCAGGTAAGATTGATGGCATGAAATATATCTCTTATCGTAGTGAGCCAAATGTGAATCCAGAATCTACAACTGAAACCTTTGCATCTGGTGCCTTCTTTGTAGACAGCGATCGCTTCCGTAGTGTTCCTTTCTTCTTCCGTACTGGTAAACGACTGACTGAAAAAGGAACTCATGTCAACATCGTCTTTAAACAAATGGACTCTATCTTTGGTGAACCACTTGCTCCAAATATTTTGACCATCTATATCCAACCAACAGAAGGCTTCTCTCTTAGCCTAAATGGGAAACAAGTAGGAGAAGAATTCAACTTAGCTCCTAACTCACTTGATTACCGCACAGATGCGACCGCAACTGGTGCTTCTCCAGAACCATACGAGAAATTGATTTATGATGTCCTAAACAACAACTCAACTAACTTTAGCCACTGGGATGAAGTTGGTGCGTCATGGAAATTGATTGACCGTATCGAAGAGCTCTGGGCCGAAAATGGTGCCCCACTTCATGACTATAAAGCTGGAAGCATGGGACCTCAAGCAAGCTTTGACTTACTTGAAAAATTCGGTGCCAAATGGACTTGGCAACCAGATATCGCCTATCGTCAAGATGGCCGTTTAGAATAAAAAAATCCTGCAAGTTTGTACCTTGCAGGATTTTTACTTCTGATTAGATTAAGCCTTCCAAGAGACCTTTCATAAAGTTTTCTGAGTTAAACTCTCCAATATCATCGATTTTTTCACCAAAACCAATCAATTTTACAGGAATATTGAGCTCTTCTCGGATAGCTAGTACAACACCACCTCGAGCAGTTCCGTCAATCTTAGTCAAGACAATTCCTGTCAAAGGGGTAATTTTCGAAAATTCTTTGGCCTGTACCAGAGCATTTTGACCTGTTGATGCATCAAGTGCCAAGAAGGTTTCATGCGGAGCTTCTGGAACAACACGCTTGATGATACGACCAATCTTTTCCAACTCAGCCATGAGATTGTCCTTGTTTTGCAGACGACCAGCGGTGTCAATCATAAGAATATCGATACCTTCAGCTACTGCTCGTTCCATCCCATCAAAGACAACGCTAGCTGGATCAGCTTTTTCAGGTCCAGTTACAACTGGAACGTCAACACGACGACCCCATTCAGCAAGCTGGGCTACTGCCCCCGCACGGAAGGTATCTGCTGCTACTAGCATGACTTTTTTGCCAGCTTGCTTGTAACGATGAGCTAATTTCCCAATAGAAGTTGTTTTCCCGACACCATTAACACCAACAAAGAGCATAACTGTCAAACCATCTTGGAAATGGATTTGTTCATCGTAGTTGCCATCCTTTTCGTAGAGTTCAACCAATTTCTCGATAATGACACGGCGAAGTGCGTCAGGTTTCTTGGCGTTTTCAAGCTTGGCTTCGTAGCGTAGCTCCTCTGTTAAGTTAGATGCAACCTGGACACCAACGTCACTCATGATAAGCAGTTCTTCCAATTCCTCGAAGAATTCTTCGTCAACAGAGCGGAAATTTGCAAAGAAAGCATTCAAACGAGCACCGAAGCCTGTACGAGTCTTCTTAAGACTGCGATCATATTTTTCCTGAACAGTTTCTTCTGCTTGAGGCCTTTCTGCTTCAAGCACCTCAGAACTATTTTCTTCTACAGTTTCTAGAAACTCAGGATTCTCTTCCTCTGGGACTTCTTCTGAGTTTAGCAATTCTTCGACTTCTTCTTGAGAAACTTCTACAACTGGCTCTAAATTGTTATTTTCTTCAACTGTCTCTTGATTTTCGTCTTCTTCAAACACAGCTTCTTCAGAACTTTCAACTTCTGCTTCTTCATGAGAAAGTTCCTTAGCTTCTGTTAAGGCAGGCTCAACATCTTCAGACAAATCAAGATTTTCCAGAGCTTCTTTTACAACTTCTTCGATTTTAGGTTCTTCTTTTTTTCCGAATAGACGGTCAAATAATCCCATATCTTAGTTCTCCTTTAGCACATATTCTTCGATAGCCCAGGCGACAGCCTCTTCATCATTGGTCATTGGAGTTACCACATTTGCGACTGCCTTGACTTCAGGAACAGCATTTTGCATGGCAACACCAAGCCCTGCCCATTCAATCATAGAAAGGTCATTAGCCTCATCACCACAGGCCATAACTTGGCTTTGGTCGATTCCAAGATGGCTGATTAGTTTTGCCAAACCTATTGCTTTATGAACATTCTTTGGTGACCACTCTAGCAACATTTCACGTGATTTAAAGATTTCATATTGGTCAAACAATTCTGGAGAAATCTTTTGAATAGCTGCATCCAAGGGTTCTTGAGCAAAGGCAGTCACGCATTTGTTGTAGGTCATTTGACTAGACAAGTCTGCAAAGTCCACTGGAACAAAAGTCAAAGCTGGATTAAATTTGGCATAAAGACTTTCTTGGTCGGAGTGAATTTGATAAACAGTTCCTTCTGAGATAGCATCAAGAGGCAGTGATAATTTCTCTGTTTCCTCATACAAGCGTGCCACATCATCATAGGAAAAGACTGTCTTATCAAGGATTTCACCTGTATTTTTCTGAACCAAACCACCATTAAAAGTAATCGTATACTCATCTTCGTGGCCGTCAGTCCCTAGCTCATGGAGAAAGAAATCCATAGCTTTTAAAGGGCGACCAGTTGTCAATACGACCTTAATACCACGATCACGCGCAGCTTTCAAAGTTGCCTTGGTACGATCCGTCAGCCTTTTATCAGTAGTCAGCAAGGTCCCATCTAAGTCCAATGCAATCAATTTTATATCTGCCATTATAAACCCTCCATATAAGCTATAACCGACTGGTCCTTATGGTGACCAATCACTGTCTCTGCTAATTCTAAAATTTCTGGTCGTGCATTTTCAGGAGCTACAGGATGTCCCACAACCTGCATCATATGTAAGTCATTAAGATTGTCTCCAAAAGCCATAACCTGATCCATTGTGATGCCAAGTTTTTTAGCCAATTCAACAATGGCCACTCCCTTATCGACATAGTCCAGAACAATATCAATAGATTCAAAGCCAGTTGTCATGGCCTTAACACCAGGAACATGTTCATTGACCCAAGCTTCACCAGCTTCCAGCGTTTCTTCTGTGAAGTTGGTTGTAAATTTGAAAATGTCATCTGTAATATCTTCTAGACTCGCTACTTTTTGGATATTTTCATTATAGTGCTGACTCACTTTTAAATAGGTCTCATCAACCGTATCTAGCACATAAGAACCCTTCTTACCCGTCAAGAGCAGTTTATTGATGTCTACATAAGGTGAAGTTTTCAGCCTTTCAAAAGTTGATAGATAAAAGTCACGAGACATGGTCGCTTCATACAAGTCCTGACCTTGATATTCGACCAAACTGCCATTTTCCGCGATAAAAATAATGTCATCACGAACATCAGCAAATAATTTTTCTAGAGACAGAAATCCGCGCCCTGAAGCTACTGCAAAGTAAATCCCTTTTTCCTTGTAGGAAGTTAAGAGAGACTTGAGGCGGTCCATATCAAAGCGTCCATTCTCATCTAGGAAGGTTCCGTCCATATCCGTTGCTACTAGTTTAATCATAAAATCTTTCTTACTCCGATTAGTAAATCTACCTCCTATTATACCATAGATAAGTAGAAAAAGGACTAGTCTATCAGCTTTGCTTCTCTTTTATCCTTCTCTACTAGTTAGTGCTGTTTCTAACTTTTAGAAAAGCTCGTAAAATTAAAATCGTGCAACTTTTTTCAGATACTTTTAAAAGATTGATTTCATTACCTCTTTCCTTTATACTGGATAAAAAGGAGAATAGTATGTCAGAAACAAATCACGAAATCGATTCAAATTTTGCAGGTCGTTTAAATATCCTGCGTGCGGGCGTTCTTGGTGCCAATGATGGGATTATTTCTATTGCTGGTGTGGTTATCGGGGTTGCCAGTGCTACAAGCAATATCTGGATTATCTTTTTATCAGGCTTTGCGGCTATCTTGGCTGGTGCCTTTTCTATGGCTGGTGGAGAATATGTTTCGGTTTCAACTCAAAAAGATACCGAGGAAGCAGCTGTTGCGCGTGAGCAAGTCTTGCTAGACCAAGATATGGAACTAGCCAAAAAGTCCCTCTATGCTGCCTATATCCAAAATGGAGAATGTGAAACCTCTGCCCAACTCTTGACCAACAAGGCCTTTCTTAAAAATCCACTCAAGGCTTTAGTAGAGGAAAAATACGGGATTGAGTATGAAGAATTTACCAATCCTTGGCATGCTGCCATTTCTAGCTTTGTTGCCTTTTTCCTTGGAAGTTTGCCTCCAATGCTCTCAGTAACCATTTTCCCAAGTGAGTACCGCATTCCTGCTACTGTCCTTATCGTCGGTGTGGCCCTTCTTCTCACTGGTTACACTAGTGCCAAACTTGGAAAAGCCCCAACCAAAACAGCTATGATTCGGAACCTAGCTATTGGTCTCTTAACTATGGGAGTTACCTTCTTACTTGGACAACTTTTCAGCATTTAGAACACAAAAAATACCTCGATTTTGAAGTCGAGGTATCTTTTTTACATTTGCACAATTTTACGATAACTTCTAGAAGTAATCATGAAAATCAGCACATAGGCGATGAGGAAGATAGCGCAGATAGACAAGGTCACAATCAACATCATATTCGTATCTATTACACCAATCACTTTTAAAATCAGACTAAGCATATGGTAGGCAAAGGCTAGATGTATGAAGGCAAAAAGCAAAGGGAGGAAGAAAACAGTTAAAACCTGTTTGTTGATGGTTTGCTTGATTTGCTTTTGATCTAAACCGACTTTCTGCAAGATAATAAAGCGTTCACGGTCTTCATAGCCTTCAGAAATTTGTTTGTAGTAGATGACTAGAACGGTTCCGACCATAAAGATAATGGATAGGAAAATACCGATAAAGAAGACACCACCAAAGAGGGCACTCATTTGAGCACTAGCATCTGCTAGATTGCTACCATACACATAACTACCTTCAGTGTTTAATTGAGCATTAAACTTTTGTAAGTATTTTTCATATTCTTCAGCGACTTTGAGTTGTTCTTCTTCACTGATATTTACATTTATACCACCGTAAAGCTGATTATAGATAGCCGAATCTGGAAATTGATCTAAAAATGCTTGTAAATCAGGTACAACAAGGTAATTGTAATCAGTAGTAAAAATATTAAACTGATTTGGGACATGGTTCACAATAAAATCTGTATTAAATTCTTCTTTTACAGAAAATTGATGGTTATTTAGAGTTAGAGCTTTCTGTCCTTTCAGTCCGTCATTTTTGGCAAAAAGACCGACCTCATTTCCTGATAGAGACAGTTTTTGACCAGTCATGTTTTCATAATCTTTTTGGTCAAATACCATGAAGACTGTTTTAGGTTGGACACGGTTTTGTCCTTTTTCAAAAATGGTTAACTTGGTTCCTTCTTGATTTGCAATACCAAAGTTACTGTAACGAAGCACTTCTTTCTCTTTGACACTATAACCTTTGTCACTTGCAAACTGGCCCAAGAGTTTGTCCAAATCTTCTTTTTCAACATTTTGTCCAGTAATCCCAAAGTCATGCGGATTCATCACTTTTTTAAAGGATTCTGAGGCATTGAAAATACTTGTCGCGGCTGACATGGTTACCAAAACCATTGTTGACAAAATTGCGATAGTTGCTAGTCCAACCGCATTTTTCTTCATACGGAAAATCAAGTTGGACACTGAGATAAGGTTATTTGGCTGGTAATAGTATTTTTTGTTTTTCTTTAAAATTTGTAGGAAAACGGTAATCCCTGCATTAAACAAGAGATAGGTTCCAAAGATAACCAGCAAAACAGCTAAGAAGAAGGTTGTTAGGGCTGTAAGAGGATCTTTTACAGTAAGGGAAAGATAATATCCAATCCCTAAACTAATGGATCCAAGAATGGTTTGGAGAGGAAGAAAGCGACCTTTTTTCTCTCCACTAGCTTTTTCACGAGAGAGCTGGAGAGCATTCATGCGGGCGATTCGAAGGGCATTCAGAAACATGAGGCCTAGGAAAATCAATCCAAAGACAACAAGTACTGCAATGACAACATTCATTTGGAAGGTAGCGACCAGCTCAACCTTCAATTTCATCAGTTTGAGCAAGAAAGCGAAAATTAACTTGTCAAACAAGGCTCCAATACCGATACCCGCTCCAACAGTTAGAATCCCAAATACCACTAACTCCTTAAAGGTCATACTGATAAGATGACGCTTCTCCAAGCCCAACATGCCATAAATTCCCAGTTCCTTGGAACGGTTCTTCATGACAAAACTATTGGCATAGAGGACGATAATGGCTGACGCAAGGGTGACGACAAACATACCAAATCCAAGTGTAGCCTGAATGGTTGTTCCTCCACGGATTTCAGCAATCTTGGGATTGAAAGTTAGAGAGTAAAAGAGATAGGTGACAGTGACTGCCAAGAGAACAGCCAGCGCAAAAGGATAATAGAGTTTGCGGTTTTTAATCAAGTTCGATACCGCTAACTTATTGGTTAATCGAAACATACTAATTCACCTCGCTTGCCATGACAGTCAAGGTATCAGAGATTTCTTGGAACATCTGACGTTCTGTCTTCTCTCCACGGTAGATTTGATTATAAAGAATTCCGTCCTTGATAAAGAGTACACGTTTAGCTCTGCTAGCTGCTGCTGTTGAGTGGGTTACCATGAGAATAGTTTGGCCGCGCTCATTGATTTCATCAAAGACATCAAGTAAGGCTGCAGAGGACTTGGAATCAAGGGCACCTGTTGGCTCATCCGCAAGGAGAATTTCAGGTTCTGTGATGATGGCGCGGGCTACTGCTACACGCTGTTTTTGCCCACCTGAAATCTCGTAAGGGTACTTCTCTTGCAATTGATTGATACCTAGATTCTCAGCTGTCACCACCAATTTCTTCATCATCTCCGTAATGGGTCTTCTTGACAAGACAAGGGGAAGCAAGATATTATCTTTTACAGAGAGAGTATCTAACAAATTAAAGTCTTGGAAGACAAAGCCTAGCTTTTCACGACGGAAGCTAGAAGCCTGTGAATTTTTAATGGTTGCTGTATCAGTTCCATTCAGGTAAACCTGACCACGAGTTGGTTTATCCAGCATAGCTAGAATATTGAGAAGAGTTGATTTACCAGAACCAGACTCACCCATGATGGCAACGTAGTCACCCTTTTCGACGGTAAAGTGAATGTCCTTGAGGGCTTCTACTTGGTTGCCCTGAAAACGAGTTTTATAAATTTTTTGAACGTGTTTTACATCTAAAAGTGTCATGAGAATCTCCTTTCTTAATATCCCATCAAATGAAATGTTGCTTGCATCATAGCGCATCCCAGCTGAACACGCTCGATATCTTTATGGCTTGGTTTTCTTGTTTTCTTCTGTAAGATTTGTTTCATGATGTTACTCCTTTGTTCTTTATGAGTCTAGTTTACATCAAAAAAAGGCCGCTTGCCATAACCTAACCTTACAAAAGAGACTTTAATCTTACATTTTTGTAAGATTGGGGGAAAATATAGTCATTTCATTAAAAATATTTTACCATAAAAAGAAAGTAAGAAGAAAACCCTTGCAGATACAAGGGTTCAAAAATTTTAAAATAGATTAGTCGAATTCATAGACTAACAGTAAAATAACTGTTTCTACATCACCAAAACCATCCTTCATTATCGTCAATAGCTTGGGCTTCTTTACGTTTTCGTGGGCCCGTTCCATACATTTCTGCTTCGATTTCTTCCTTGGTAGGCATGATAGAAGCTAGGATGATATAGATAATCACGCCAAGTCCAAAGTTTGCAACTGTAAAAATGGCAAACAAGAAACGAACAAGGGTAACATCAAAGTTCCACTTATCTGACAGACCTGCCAGAACTCCTGAAATCATGCGATTTCGTCTCATTTTATAAAATTTACTGTTCATGATTCTTCCTCTTTCTACTAGGTTAGACACAGTATATCACGGGTAGGCTCGGCTTTCATCAGTCCTCAGGCTGATTTATTAGTAGCAATTTACCTCTACAAACTCCACAGCGATAGCGTACAGTATCAATCCTTCTCTTGCGATGATACCTTTGCTGGCAGGATTGACAACGATAGAGTTTGGGTGGTTTAGAGTGGCTATTTGTCAAGGAGGGCACAAAGCGTAATCCATCCACTGCTTTCAACAGTTCCTTAAAATCCCGATCCTTGTGTTGATAGCCCTTCCCTTGAAAATAGAGGTGATAATGACAGAGTTCATGTCGGACAATTTTCCTAAAAACATCCAGACCCAGTTCCTGGTAAACCTTGGGATTAAAATCCAAATGCCCATCTTTGGGGAAAAATCGCCCACCTGTCGAACGTAGACGAGAATTCCACTGAACATGATGGATAAAAGGTCTGCCGAAGTCTTCTAGTGAAACCTGCTTAACGTAATCAGTCAGTTTCATTTGGAGCTAGGAGCGACAGGTTGACTTTTTCACGTTCAGTATCAATTTTCTTAACCCAAACTGTCACCAAATCTCCAACTGATACCACTTGACTGGGATGTTTGATAAATTTACGACTCATATGGGAAATATGAATCAGGCCGTCCTCGTGAATCCCGATATCAACGAAGGCACCGAAATCAACGACGTTACGCACCACACCTTCTAGCTTCTGACCGACAACAAGATCCTTGATATCCAGTACATCTTGACGGAGAACTGGAGCATCAAAAGAGTCACGGAAATCTCGACCTGGTTTGAGAAGGTCTGCAATGATATCTTTAAGAGTTTCTGGGCCAAGGTCTAGTTCTTGCGCCATATCTTTGACTGAAAGCGACTTGAGTTTGCTTTGGGCTTCTTCGTTTAGGTCTTTAATATCTAAACGTTTGAAGAGCTCCTTAACAGCACTGTAATTTTCTGGGTGAACTCCTGTATTATCAAGGATATTGCTACTTTCAGGAATACGAAGGAAACCAGCTGCCTGTTCAAAAGCCTTGGCACCCAACCGAGGAACTTTCTTGATTTGGGCGCGTGAAGTGATTTTTCCTTCTTCTTCACGATACTTAACGATATTTTCAGAAATGGTTTTATTGAGTCCAGCGACATGGGAAAGAAGAGCTGGGCTGGCTGTGTTGACATTGACACCAACTTGGTTAACCACTGTATCGACGACAAAGTCCAGACTTTCAGACAGTTTTTTCTGACTGACATCGTGCTGGTACTGACCAACGCCGATTGACTTAGGATCGATTTTGACCAATTCAGCAAGGGGATCTTGCAAACGACGGGCGATAGAAATAGCAGAGCGTTTTTCAACAGTCAAGTCTGGAAACTCCTGACGGGCAAGTTCACTGGCAGAATAGACCGAAGCACCACTTTCATTGACAATGACATAGCTGACTTCAGGAAAATCTTTAAGAACTTCCGCCACAAAGGCTTCACTTTCACGACTGGCAGTTCCATTTCCGATAGCAATAATTTCCACGCTATATTGACCAATCAAGTCTGCCAAATCTTTCTTGGCTTCTTCGATTTGACGAGCTGATGCTGGTTTAACAGGATAAATAACCTGAGTTGTCAGCATTTTTCCTGTTGCATCCACGACAGCTAGCTTGGCACCTGTACGAAAGGCAGGGTCAAATCCAAGAACCACGCGCCCTTTCAGCGGAGCAACCAAGAGGAGATTGCGCAGATTGTCAGAAAAGAGTTGGATAGCTCCTTCTTCTGCCTTTTCAGTTAGTTCTGTCCGAATACGGCGCTCGATAGCAGGCAAGACTTTTTTCTTAACAGATTGCTGAACTACTTCATCTATATAGGCATTTTTCACCTTGAAACGAGCTGCAAAGAAGGCAAGAATACGGTCTGTCGCATGTTCAAAACCGACCTTCAAAATACCTAGCTTCTCCCCACGATTGAGGGCCAAGGTGCGATAACCTTGCATATTTCCAACCGTCTCTGAAAAATCATAATAAATCTGAAAAACTTGTTTTTCATCAATACTTTCATCCTTAACTTGAGAAGTGAGTTTAGAGTGTCTCAGCACTTCCTGATAAGTCATAGCACGTAAATTGACATCCTCCGATAAGGCTTCGACCAAGATATCAACTGCACCAGACAAGGCTTCCTTACTAGTCGCAAATCCTTCACAGACATACTTTTCAGCCTCTTTCTCTAAGTCCGCTACATTCTGCAAGATTAAGCGAGCAAGTGGGAAGAGGCCGGCTTCACGGGCAATGGTTGCCTTGGTTCGACGTTTTTCCTTGTAAGGAAGGTAGAGTTCTTCAACGTCTGCTAATTTTTCGGCAGCTAAGATAGCTTCTTCCAACTCCTTGGTCAGCTTGCCTTGTTCTTGAATCTTAGTCAAGACAGCTTCCTTGCGGTCATTGAGATTGGTCAGACTCTTATCCAAGTCGATAATGGCCTTAATCGCCACCTCATCCAGACTGCCAGTCATATCCTTGCGATAACGCGCGATAAAGGGAATAGTCGCCCCTTCGGCAGTCAAACTTAGAACGGTATCAATTTGCTTTAAAGTCACTCCCAAATCCTGGGAGATTTTTTCATATTTTTTATCCATGAATCTATTATACCACAAGCTAATATTATTCAAATTATCTCTAACAATTTTAAAACATAGGTTAGTAAATAAATTTGCTTCACTTCAATATTCTATTTATTGAGAAGGTTTCAATTTAAAATTCTACTAGGTTACAAAAGAATCTATGAGTAATTTCACTGTTTTTATTTTTTACAAAACGCTTTATAAAGCTATTTGTTGAAGTTAACGAATCAATTTTCAGAGCAAATAAAAAACCGCAAGCCTGAGCCTGCGGTGAGTGTAATCTATTTTGAAATTTTAAATAAAAAAGGAGCATTTAAGCCCCTCCTTTGAAATAACGGACACTTGGCTGGTCGGTGTACCCAGCATCTCAGATACCTTTTTCAAGGTGCGGCAGGAACCTTTCTGCCCTCAAATGTCTTTCGTTAATATTATTCTAGCACTATCTACTTTTTTTGTCAAGTTTTCTCAATCTACCAGACTTAATACGACTTTGTAACTTAAAATCTTGTAAGCGATACATGGTCGGAACATAAAAGAAATCACCACTTTTATGCAACTTAATCGCAACAAGAACATTATTATCAAATCTTTTTACATATTCAAAACTGGCGTCTTTCTCTCGTGGATTGATGCCGACGAAATCTGGGTTCCTTAGTATGAGTTCCAGGTCTTCGATATGATGAATCACATCATTATGATGCCGTTTCAACATATGACTTCTTAAACCTTCTTTGTTAACTTTGATATCACTAGCTTCAAGAACAATATTAAAAATTTCTTTTACCTCGTCAGTAACCTGACCGATCTTTTTATGTTCCATCATTTCCTCCGTTATTCCACAATTATTATATCACAATCATAGTGTATATTAGGCTATATCACACTCTATTATTCGTTAGATACTCAATTTTAACTTTTCCCTTTTCCTCAAAATAATAGTATAATAGAGGTAGAATTTAGAATCGAGGTGCACCTATGGCTGTAAAATTTACAAAAACTGATGACTTGGACAAGATGTTTGAAGAGTTTGCTAAACTCCCTGATTTGAAACAAGTCACTTTCCCTGATGACAAAGAGAAAAAAGCCAAAGCAGAAAAGAAAAACTAGATGACTGCTTTCCAACAACTCCCGTCTAGTGTGCTTCAGACTGGGGCTATTTTTCTCTCTATAATCATTGAAGCCCTACCCTTCGTTCTGATAGGAAGTATTGTCTCAGGGCTGATTGAGGTCTATATCACACCTGACAAGGTTTATCATTTTCTCCCTCGAAATCGTTGGGGGAGAATCTTTTTTGGCACCTTCGTTGGGATACTTTTCCCTTCTTGTGAATGTGGAATTGTCCCCATTATCAATCGTTTTCTGGAAAAGAAGGTTCCCAGTTACACGGCAGTTCCCTTTCTCGTAACAGCACCTGTCATCAATCCTATTGTTCTCTTTGCGACCTATTCTGCCTTTGGCAATTCCTTCCACGTCGCCCTGTTACGAGCTCTAGGTTCCATTGTAGTGGCTGTGATACTTGGGATTTTTCTAGGATTCTTCTGGCAAGAACCGATTCAGAAAGAAAATCGTTTGGCCTGTCATGAGCACGATTTTTCTCACTTGAGACCTGCAAAAAAAGTTTTTCAGGTCTTTGTGCAAGCCATTGATGAATTTTTTGATACGGGGCGTTATTTGGTATTTGGCTGTCTCTTTGCCTCTGTTATACAGGTCTATGTACCGACACGGATTCTGACCTCTATCAGTGCGACCCCTCTTTTTGCCATCCTGCTCTTGATGCTTTTGACCTTTCTTCTCTCTCTCTGCAGTGAGGCGGATGCCTTTATCGGGGCTTCTCTTCTCTCGAGTTTCGGCTTAGCACCAGTTCTGGCCTTTCTCGTCATTGGCCCAATGCTGGATATCAAAAATATTCTCATGATGAAAAATTACTTGAAAGCACGATTTATCAGTCACTTCATAACGATTGTGACTCTTGTCGTCTTAGTCTATTCTCTCTTGATTGGAGTCATCCTATGATTCGATTTTTAGTTTTAGCTGGCTATTTTGAACTGACCATTTATCTCCATCTGTCGGGCAAATTAAACCAGTACATCAACATGCACTATTCCTATCTGGCCTATATTTCCATGGTGCTTTCCTTTATTTTGGCAATTGTTCAACTGTATATTTGGATGAAGCAAGTCAAAACCCATAGTCATCTGAACAGCCGATTAGCGAAGGTTACTAGTGTTGCTCTTCTGGCTATTCCTATTGTCGTCGGCTTAACTTTTCCAACTGTTAGCTTGGATTCTCAGACCGTTTCTGCCAAAGGCTATCATTTTCCCTTATCGGAAGGAACGGATCAAGCCATTCAGACAAGTGAAGGGACGACAAGCCAATATTTGAAACCAGATACCAGTTCTTATTTTTCAAAATCAGCCTATGAAAAGGAAATGCGAACTGCGGCGGATAAATACTTATCCCAAGATAGTATTCAGATCACTAATGAAAACTATATGGAAGTCATGGAGGCTATCTACGACTATCCAGATGAGTTTGAGGGTAAGACAGTCCAGTTCACAGGCTTTGTCTATAACGACCCCAGTCATGCCAATAGCCAATTTCTGTTCCGCTTCGGTATTATTCACTGTATCGCAGATTCCGGTGTGTATGGCTTACTGACCAAGGGAAATACCCGTCAGTATGAAAATAACACCTGGATTACAGCCAAAGGAAAACTGGTCAATCACTATCATAAAGAACTCAAACAAAACCTCCCAACCTTGGAAATCGATAGCTTTACCAAAGTCGATAAACCAGAGAATCCCTATGTGTATCGCGTGTTTTAAAAAGCAAACTAAATCCATTAAAAACAAAACGAACAAGTTCTCTTCTGAATGACAGAAAAAGAGCCTGTTCGTTTTTTGTTAAATAGTCTATAGTAAGATGTCATTTTTGATGTTTTATAACTTTCTTATGTTGTATAAAAATCTATTGACAAATCTCTATCAGACTCATATATTTTCCAAGCTAAACTGAAGCCATAATAATCTTCAAATTCAGGGTGCCAGTCATAATAAAGTGGAATACGACTATATTTTCTTGCAACAACTTCGTCTTCAAATTCTGGAGACTCCCCAGCAGTAATACCAAATTGAAGGCCATTTAGTTCCCAGCTATTGCCCCAAACGTTTTCATCCGAGAGAACATCGATCCATCTCGAGGCATCAATATCAAAATCAGCACACAACTCCAGTTCATAGAATTTTCTACAGTTAATCTCTGAAGGCTTTATATAAAGGGCCCTGTCTACCTGGTACTTTTTATCGCTGACTTGAATTTGTGTGATTTTCATTGGAATAGGAACTCCATTTAATTCTAACCAGAAATAGCCTAAGGGAGTTTTGATAACGTAATATGTTTGCTGAGGCGCAGGTTTAGCGTTTTTAGAGCAAGCATCAAAAATTCTTCCAAGATTAATTAAATTTCTACAAATGATTTTCGAAGTGAATGGGTCGAAATGTGAATACCTACGAATGACACGTTTTAACTTTTCAACAGGAAAAGTAATATCCTTTGGTAGGGCATGATACTTCTGCACAACTAATGCAGTTTTTTCAGTATTTTCCTTTCCTACTGGGACAATAACAGCATGCCCAATATGGATATTTGGGTCATCGCAGATATAAGTATATCCATTTGCTCCCTCCTGAAACTCAACAACAACGAGATTTAATTCTTGATCCGGATCAAAGAGAGGCTCGACCTTTTCAACTTCTTGGCGTTCATAAAAAGTAAAGCGATCTCCATCTCCGTCTTCGCCAAAAACCATGAAACTACCGCATTCAGGGCACTTCCACATATAAAATGACGCCTCTGAAATGTCTTCATAAGAAATTGAATCATTACCATCTTTTTTATTCATGATTTCTACTAACAACTCATCCGAGTATACCGAATAAGCATTTGGATCAGGCGTTCTATGGTCGTTCATCGCTTGCCCGCATTTACATGTCCATTTACCCATAAACAACCTCAGTCATGCCCTAATTCTTCAAGAAAAAATTGATTTAGAGCTTTCCAGTCTTTCTTCACCTCGGTAACACTTTGAACGTATGCATCCAGCTCTTTGATGTTTTTGATGATGTAGTACTGGATTGGCATTATCGGATCAATTTCCATACTTTCGGGACCGTTTATCTTAATGTCAAGTAACCTTGATACATGCTCCTGCATTTGAGACGGAAGTAATTCTTTAACTAAATCATCAAACAAAATCGGTGGAACAGAATGATATTTTTCAATCCAGCGACAAGCCAAAATAGGACGCAGCGCATAGAAATACTTTTTAGGTTTGACCTTGTCTCCTGAAAGATACTTATTCATTTGAGTTCTTGCAGTGTTCAAGTAATGGTACAGCATTTTTTTCTCAGAAAAATACTGGGTTGCAAGTGGACGTACGTGCTCGATAAAATCCGTTTGTTGATAAACAATTGGTGACTGTAACCATTCAAACAGTGTAGGATTAGACTTATAAAGGAGTTTTAAAGTCTTGTCTAAATCCCAGCCACTCACATCCCAAGTATCGTCAATTGGTAGCTCGATAACATCACGCTGTTCATTCAAACGGAGATAAAAATCTTGCTTGTGTTTGTAGATAAACCGTACATCAAAGTCACTATCGGGAGACTCAAAGCCCCAAGCACGACTACCAGACTCAATAGCCCACAAAACTGTGACATCGAAATCACGCTCAATTTCTGCTAATTTTTCGGGTACCAGTACATTCATTTCTTCTTGCGTTTGCATAATAAAGCCTCGTCTATAATTTGAACATAAACAGTTACTAAAATAGGAAACTAGGAGGACTGAAAGTGCTTTGTATCAAACTATAAAAACTAGTACCAAAATAACTAATCCATCTAGTAGCTTTTTCAGACGTTTTCTATACCTGAGACCTTTAAACGACAGAATCTCCATCATTCCAATTCCGAGCAATTTCTTCATCCTTCTGGAGTTGGTCTACCAGTTCTTCAACGGAATCAAATTTGACCATTTCACGGATACGGTCTAGCCAGTAGACAATAACTGTTTCACCGTAAATATCATCTGAGAAATCAAAAATATTGACTTCAAAACGTGGCTCTTCTCCATCGAAAGTAACATTTTTCCCGACACTCGCCATTCCACGGTATCTTTTACGCTGCACTTCGATATCAACTACGTAAACACCATCTGCTGGCATATAGGTTCGATCTCGTAAAACTAAGTTTGCTGTTGGGTAACCGATAGTCCGTCCACGAGCATTCCCATGAACAACCATTCCACGTGATGGTAGAGGAGTGCCAAGTAACTGACCAGCTTCCCTGACATCTCCATCAAGAATAGCTTGACGAATACGAGTAGAACTAATTTTCCCCTTTTCATCCTCAACAGGAGGAACAATGATGATTTCTCCATCAAAATAATCCTTCAAATCATCCGCAGTTTTCTTATCAGAACCAAACGTGTAATCAAATCCCGCTACAATAATCGCTGGTTTTAATGCTCTAACATAGGTATCAAAGAACTCTTGACCCGTTAAACTAGCAAATTTACTACTAAAGTCAAGTAAGAAAAGAGCCTCTACTCCATGCCATTTCATCTTATGTTCCCGTTCTTCATGACTGACAATATGAAGCATTAATTCTGGCTTGTACGGTTGCAAAGCAAGCTTAGGGGACTCTGTAAAGGTCATCACGACAACTGGTAGATAATCTTTCATCGAAGCCTTACTAGCTACTTCAAAAAGCTTCTGATGTCCTTTATGAATACCGTCAAAATAGCCTAATACAAGAACTGTTTTATCAGGTACTGCGATGTCTTTTTCATTTTTTATAGGTACTGTTGTAATCATGAAACTATTATATCATAGAGAAAGCCTTTTCGCTAAAAGGAAAGCCCAAATGTCGTTTTTTGCCCCTGAACTGACCTTAAAAAATCGTTCAAGATGTTAGTTTTAAAAAATAGCATCCCCTAAGAGATGCTATCGTTTGGTAACTAGTCTACTGTTTCTTCCAAATCTTTTAACTTCACCGAAACAATTTTTGAGACACCTGATTCTTGCATAGTCACTCCATAGATGGAATCAGCCGCTGCCATGGTTCCTTTACGGTGGGTTACGACGATAAACTGGCTGTCCTTGTCAAAGCGGTTGAGGTAATCCCCAAAACGCTTAACATTAGCTTCATCCAGCGCAGCCTCTACCTCATCCAAGATAACAAATGGAATAGTCTTGACACGGATAATGGAGAAGAGCAAAGCAAGAGCCGACAGGGCTTTTTCACCACCACTCATAAGGTTGAGAGACTGGATTTTCTTGCCTGGTGGTTGAACAGAAATCTCAACCCCAGCTGTCAGTAGGTCTCCCTCAGTTAAAATGAGATCCGCCTGACCTCCACCAAACATCTGCTTGAATGTCACTTTAAAGGACTCACGAATGGCTTCAAAGGTTGATTTAAATCGTTCCTTGACCTCATCATTCATCTCTGTGATAGTCTCAAGGAGCAAGTTTTTCGCTGACAAAATATCATCACGTTGGCTATTCAAGAAATCCAAACGATTGTGAACCTCTTCGTACTGGTCAATAGCTTCCAAGTTGACAGGACCCAGTGAGCGAATAGCCTTCTCTAAATTCTGCACCTCTTGCTCTGCCAGATTGAGGTTTTCCAATTCATGCGCCTCTTCTAGAGCTTCAGTATAGCTAATCTGATACTGGTCTGTCAATTGACTTTGTAGATAGCGCAAGCGCTCGCTGATCTTTTCTTTCTTGGCTTCAGCACGTGTTTGCTTGCGAATCCATTCCTCATTCTGCTGGCGAGCCTGATCCAAATGACTGGCAATATCATCCAGCTGACCTTCTATATCATCCAATTCAAACTGCTTGCGAATCAATCCTTGTTGGAGGTTTGTTTTCTGAGTTTTGGCTTCTTCAGCCTGTTGACTGAGCAATTCTGTATCAACCTTCTCCAGATTATCAACCTTTTCTTGAAGAAGGCGCTGGATTTCCTCTTGTTCGATATTCAGATTATCCAATTCCTTGCCTAAACGTTCAATATCCGCAACTTCGTAACGTTTTTGCCCTTGCAGTTCTGTCTTAAGCAGGCGAGCTTGAGCTACCTCTTCCTGCAAGTTTTGATAGCGTTCTTGGATGGCATTTTTGTTAGACTTAATCTCTTCAATCTCAGCTTCCAGATTTTGCTTATCACTGGCGATTGTAGCAAGGCGCTCTTGGCATTTTTCCTTATCTGCTTGCCAATCTCCCTCAGTAAGACGATTTAATTCCTCTTCTTGGAGTTTCCAAAGAGTTTCTAACTCTTCAACTTGCTGACTGGTTTGCTGATAAGCGAGGGATAAGCCCTGCTCCTGAATACGAGCCTGCTCACCTTGAGATTTGATGGCTTCTAATCTTTCTGTCAGTCTAGCCACCTCCTCTTGCAAGGTCTTCAAAGTCTCTTCATCTTTACGCAAGCTTGCTTCTTCTTCAGCAATTTCTTTTTGTAATTGCTCCAGTTCTGGCTTGATGAAGATACTATTATTTTGGCGATTGGCACCACCTGCATAAGAACCACCTGTGCGCAACTCTGTACCATCCAATGTCACCATACGAACCTGATAACGAACCTGGCGCGCTGCTGCACGCGCATGTTCTACTGTATCAAAGATAGCCGTTGTAGCTAGCAAATTCTTGAAAATAGCTTCCAACCTATTATCGAAAGTAACCAGCTCATCTGCCATGCCCAGAAATCCTGGACTTGCAGCGATAGCATCTTGATTCTGGCTAGAAATCGTACGCGCCTTAATAGTGGTCAAAGGAAGGAAGGTCGCACGACCAGCTCTGTTACGTTTTAGGAAATCAATCGCCTTGGTTGCCGACTCTTCATCTTCTACGATGATATGCTGACTGCTGACTCCAAGCGCAATCTCTAAGGCAGTTTGATAATGCACATCAAAGGTCAGGTGCTCACTAACAGCACCAATAATTCCACCAAGGCGGGCTTTTTCTTGGAGAACACTCTTAACACCTGCATAAAAGTTACTATGATTTCTAAGGATATTTTCCAAACTCTGAGCTTTGGCCTGCTTGTTTTTGAGACTGTCCAGATGGTCAAAGAGTTGAATTTGTTGGGCTTGATAGGAAGTTTTCTGCTCCTCTTGCTCCTTGGCAATAGCTTGATAGTCGGCCAATAATTTCTGAACTTGCTCCTTGGCAGTTTCAAGCTCTGCCTTTTGCTGACTAGCCTTCTCTTTAGCTGTATCCAGTTGTTCTTTGAGTTTTTCTAGTTGATCTGCTTGTTTTTGAGAAAGCTGACGACTATTTTCCAACTCGTTTTCGATACGGGTCAGTTGGTTTGACACATCGGCTTCTTCTTGTAAAAGGGCTACAAAGCGTTCACGTAAGAGCTCAATCATCTGATCAGGATCATCTGAAAAAGCTAGCAATTCAGCTTCTAAACGATTGAGTTTTTGATTATTTTGGACTAGATTTTCCTCTAAAAGTGCTAAAGAGCTTTCTTTATCAGATTTTTCTTGGCTGAGTAAATTTCTCTTATCCTCCAAAGCAGTCAAACGAGCTTGTGCTTCCTGTTGATTCAGGGCTACTTGCTCAGATTCTAATTTCGATAGGGCTAATTTTCTCTCTAAATCACTAATCAGACTGGTCAAATCCATCAAACTGCCTTGGTCTTTGGCCATTTCAGCCTGTAAATCTTGGCGTTGCTGTTTAAGAGTTTGATTTTCCTCTTCTAATTTTTCACGCTTTTGGTAATAACTCGTCAATAGTTCCTGAACCTGTGCCAACTCTTCTTCTGTCGAGTCTAGTTCAGCCTTATTTTCCTTGATTTGAGCAACAAGGACATCCAAGTAAATAGCCTTTCGTTGACCTTCCAAGTCTAAAAACTTACGGGCATTCTCAGCTTGCTTCTCAAGAGGCTTGATTTGATTATCCAACTCGTAGATAATGTCCTCTAAGCGGTCTAGATTATCCTGAGTTTGTTGTAGTTTACTCTCAGTTTCTTTTCTGCGAGTCTTGTATTTCAAAACTCCTGCAGCTTCTTCGAAAATGGCTCGGCGTTCCTCAGGCTTGGAGTTGAAAATCTCCTCAACCTTCCCTTGGGAAATGATGGAGAAGGAATCTCGTCCCAAACCTGTATCCAAGAAAAGATCATGAATATCACGCAGACGGACTTTCTTGCCGTCAATCTTATATTCGCTATCTCCACTACGATAGATATGGCGCTCTACCCTGATTTCTTGATCAGCATCCTTAATAAATCCGTCATGATTATCCAAAGTCACAACTACAGAAGCATAATTGAGCGGTTTGCGACTTTCAGTTCCAGCAAAAATGACATCCGGCATCTTGCCGCCACGGAGACTCTTAACACTTGACTCTCCCAAAGCCCAACGCAGACTTTCTGTAATATTGGACTTTCCAGATCCATTTGGTCCAACAACTGCCGTCACACCTTGGTCAAAGACGACCTTGGTCTTGTCTGCAAAAGACTTGAATCCCTGAATTTCGATTTCCTTTAAATACATGAATCCAGCCCTTTCTCAACGGCATTTTTGGCAGCTTCCTGCTCTGCTAATTTCTTAGAACGACCTTGACCTTGACCAATGCTCTTACCTTCAACTAGAACTTCTACATCAAAAACCTTATCGTGGGCAGGACCCGTTTCAGAAATTACCTGATAACGAATAGCCACATCCCCATTGACCTGAAGTAACTCTTGGAGATGGGTTTTGTAGTCTGTAATCATCTCAAACTCGCCTGCTTCTACTTTTGGAATCATGACTTGATAGATAAATTCCTTGACCTTGGCCACATCCTTGTCCAAAAGGAGGGCACCAAGAAAGGCTTCAAAGGCATCACCAAGAATGGTATCACGATTGCGTCCACCAGACTTTTCTTCCCCCTTACCCAGCTTGATAAACTGATCAAACTGGCAATCACGCGCAAAACCAGCCAAACTCTCCTCACGGACAATCATAGCACGGAGTTTGGACAAATCACCCTCAGGCTTTTTAGGATATTTTTTATACAGATATTCTGAAATCAATAATTGCAGAACAGCGTCTCCTAAAAATTCCAAGCGTTCATTGTGTGAAATTTTTAAGAGGCGGTGCTCATTGGCATAACTCGTATGAGTAAAGGCAGTCTCCAGTAAATTTTTGTCTGCAAATTCGATTGCAAAATGGTTCTTTAGTACAGTTTGTAATTCTTTCATACCAACCTCTTTCTAACTGATAACAGTCCTTTTTATTATATCAAAAAAAGCCCCCTGAGTCACTTTAAAATGGGACTGGAGGGCATTTGGGAATTCTTTAAAAAGAGATTTTCAGTTTTAAGGGCCAATTTAGGGCTGTGTAAAGAAAAAAGCCCTATTAAAGGCTTTCTTAGGATGTTTACATCCACCCTGAGGGAATCGAACCCCCATCTCAAGAACCGGAATCTTACGTGATATCCATTACACTAAGGGTGGAAACTTGTTTTATTATAACAGAAATTTGCTCTAATAACAAGTTTTTTTCTAGTGAGATAGGCCGTCTTAGTGTGAAGCATCCCCATTCCAGATGGAGTTTTTCACGATAACATAATCAACGTGTTTAAGGTCAGCAACCTGACGTCCACCTGCATAAGAAATAGCACTTTGAAGGTCTTGTTCCATCTCAGTTAAAGTGTCTTGCAGATGTCCTTTGGCAGGAAGCAAGATACGTTTTCCTTCGACGTTTTTATAAGCACCCTTTTGATATTGTGAAGCTGAACCGTAGTATTCTTTGAACTGTTCGCCATCGACTTCAATCGTTTTCCCTGGACTTTCAATATGTCCTGCAAAGAGGGAACCAATCATGACCATGCTGGCACCGAAACGGATAGACTTGGCAATATCACCGTGAGTACGAATTCCTCCATCAGCAATAATCGGTTTACGTGCAGCCTTGGCACACCAGCGAAGGGCTGCCAACTGCCAACCACCTGTACCAAAACCTGTCTTGACCTTGGTGATACAAACCTTACCAGGACCAATTCCGACCTTAGTAGCATCCGCACCAGCATTTTCCAATTCACGGACAGCTTCTGGTGTTCCCACATTTCCAGCAATGACAAAAGTATCTGGCAATTCTTTCTTGATGTGTTGAATCATAGAAATCACGCTATCTGCATGACCATGAGCAATGTCAATCGTGATGTATTCTGGAGCATCAGCCTTGAGCTGGCTGACAAAATCATACTCATAATCCTTAACACCGACAGAGATAGAAGCAATGAGCCCTTGATCGTGCATGCGTTTAATAAAAGGAATGCGCCCTGCCTCATCAAAACGATGCATAATGTAGAAGTACCCACCTTTAGCCAGTTGCTCTGCTACATTTTCATCCAAAATCGTCTGCATATTAGCTGGCACAACAGGTAGTTTAAAGGTGTGATTTCCTAAAGTGACACTTGTATCCGCTTCTGCACGGCTTTTAATGACACATTTATTTGGAATCAATTGAATATCTTCGTAATCAAAAATTGGAAATTCATTTAACATATCGATGTCTCGTTTCTTTTGTAATGACCTACCTATGCTCTCGCATCACTACGCCTTTTCCGACGTTTCCTTAATTAATTATAAATCAAAGTACAGTTTTTGTCAAATTATTTTATGAATTAAAACATATCGTTCGGTTTTTATTGTGTAAATAACAAAAGAAAGGAGAGATTATTTTCTCCCCAGTTCTTTAGTAATATTACTTTTAAATATTTCTTCGGAGTTTTCTAGCATTTCACAAAATTCACGATAAGATGAAGACTTCTGAGGAATTTGAATAGACCATTTCTTCAACAAAGCTCCATAACCTGCTAGCTTTCCTATCTCATTATCAACAACCTTGTCCTTGCTCGGAAAAACAAGACCAGCCTTCTCAGCTTTTAAAATATAAGAATAGGAAATCAGCTGGAACAAGTCCTCACGGTTGATCCCTTTTTCAGTGAACTCTAGTTTTTTATATTTAGCATCTAGAACAATCTTTCGTTCTCTATCATAAAAATCTGGATATACTTTCCGTTTCCCAACAGAAAATACCGAAATACCACCTAGCTTTTCTTTATTCCGTGGATGGATGAAATCTTTTGGCAACAAAGTATGAACATACTCTTCCCAAAGCCAGGCAACATCAAAAAGAATACCATGAATTTTTTGATCTTGATACCCTAAGCCGTGCTTTTCTTGGTTTAGGATCATCAGACAAAGTTCTTGTAACTTTCTGTACTCGTGAAAGTATGCATGACGTATAGGTTTAGATTGATTTCCCCGAATAATCTTAGCACGATCAGCTAGTTTATAAGAGGGCGTTACACGCACGATTTCAGCTACGTTTTCACGACTAGTTGAGAGATTATCTAGTACCCCTTGACCAATACTTTTCTGGTTCTTAATGTATTCAATAGTATGACGGATCAACTGCATGAGGGGATTATCATAGGTGAACTCTCTCGTTGTGTAGGCAATATTTCCTGTAAAAGGAAGGTTTTTCTTGAGATGGTTTCTTACATCAATCACTCCCTTAACATGACTATCATTATGAGAAAATCTCTGGTATTCCTTATAAAGACCTTTTCGAATTGCAGCTTGTAGATACTTAGGGAAGAGATACATCAAAAGTTGATAAAGCCTCTCTTCACGAGACAAAGCAACATCTAAACTAGTGAGATTGATATGAAGAACCTTGTGTAAGAGATAATGCAAAAAGTGGTCGTTATATTTATCAGAAAAACGAGAGGAAATCGTTAATCTTTCCTGACCACACCCCAGAAAACCAATCACATTTCCTGTCTTAATTTCCTGATTAACTGTTTCAAAGATTTTTTGGTCCTTTTCTAAGTCAGGAGAATTCTTCAAATCATTTGGAAAAATGAAAACACGTTCATCTTGGGATAGACTTTCCAAGGTTCTGTCTAAAAGAAGATTGCTTAGTTTAGGATATTCTTCAACAAATTCTTCTTTAACAATCTTGTGTTGATTATCAGTGATTCGCATTATCGTTTTCATCGCCTTCATTGTCATCATCTACTGCCTGATCTTTTTGCTCATTCTTTGTCAGATCGAATGCTTTTTTCAATGTTTCTAGAGTTTCAGATTCATCATAAGAACCACGTACATAATCTTCCAAAAGTGGTTTGAGATAATCAGACCAGAGTAATTTATAGTCAAAACCTACATCCTTCAAATTAAGGAAATAACTTGGCCCGATATGATAATGACTATTTAATTCCTGAACGTTTTCGATAGCAACATTCAAGTTTCTTAGACGTTTTTTCGCTTCTTCAGCTTTATCACCAAGAGCAGTATCGAGCATACCTAATTGGCTTTCAGCAGTAACTTCAACAAAACGGAAACGACGACGCATAGCAAAATCAAAGGTATCTACTGAACGGTCAATATCATTCATGGTACCTATAATATAGACATTATCAGGAATATAAAACTTTTCATCAGTTTCGTGTAGATTTGCATATTGGGTAGAAACACTTCCCTTTTCCCCACGATAACTAGGGTCGATAGAGAAAAAGAGTTCCCCAAAAATCTTAGAAATCTCCCCACGGTTGATTTCATCAATGATAAAGACAAAATTATCTTGGCCTCCAGTTTTCTTAGCGTCTCTAGCTTTCTGACAAAACTTCTTAAAGATACCATCTACTAATTTAAACTCAATGGTACCATCTCCATTAGATACTGGTCTCAATCCCTCTACAAAATCCGTATAGTCATAAGATGGGTGAAACTGTACAAAGCCTATTTGGTCTTCGTTGCCATCCGTTAATTCTTTAGCAATTTCTTTAGCAAGATAAGTTTTTCCTGTACCAGGAGCACCGCGGAGGATGAGGTTTTTGGATGACAGTAAAATATTTTTATACTCGTTGATATTTTCTGATGTGTTTTCCTCGTTTTTAATATCTGCAATCTTATCTTTTTCAATATTAAAATCCATATATAACTCATCAAGACTTGAATATGTTAATAAAGATACTGTGGTAAAGTCCCATTTCTTGGTTTCAAGAGAATTTAACTGGAAATCACCAAATTTACTAATCGGAATGATTTCAAATCGTCTTGGAAACCCTTCGAACTCACTATTTTCAACATATTGATAAGGACCAATTATTTTAGCCAAAAAAGAAGCCCGTAGATTCTTCCTGGGAACTACTACTAAATCTCCTATACTGACTCCATGCTGAAGGAGTGCTACTTGATTCTCTTGTTTTCTAGGTTTTTCTTCACCACTGTAAGGATAATTTTTTTCTTCTATATTTTCAAATCCAATATATAGAACTTTATCCTTAAAAGATTTCTTATGCAATTTTATGTTATTGGTCCCGCCAACTGAAATTTTCCAAACTCTTATATTTGACATAAATTCCTCCATTTTAACATTAACATATAATATTTTTTATATAATAACACTAATCAAGAAGCAAAGCAAGGAATTAAATAAAAAGTCCAGTGTTAGGAGCTTTAATGTCTCATAACACTAGACTTCTTTTTTATCTTAATAATACTCTCCCTGACGGTAGTCCCATGAGTTAAAGGTGTCTGACAGGTGCATCATAATCTTATCAATGTCAAGTCCTTTGCGGATTACAACTGGAGCTGGTGAAGTTGAACGTGCTCCTCCTTGTTCTGGGATGAGTTTGCCGTCCTTATCGACCATAGACACCATCACGCCTTGCTCGTAGCGTGTTTCAATCGTTTTGTCAGGCTGGATAGAGGCCACATAGTCGTCTGCCTCAATGACAAGGTCCACTGCCCCTTCGATACGTTCTCCGATACCTTCCACCTTACCGCGGTTTCCTTTACCAGATGGATTTGCAGATGAGGCGTAGACCATCTTGCCTTCTTCCCAAAGTTTGGCAGCCAATTGTTCACCAGCTTTCCCAAACTTGATAACAAAACAGCTAGTACCACGCACGTCAGTCATGAGTTCTTCACGACCATCACCGTATGCTTTGAGTTTTTCAAAGGCTTCTGGTTTCCATGGAAGGATACAACCAAGAAGAATGTCTTCGTCCCAATGTTTTTGGTAAAAGGCTTCAATTTCTGGGTTGAGTTGTGCTAAAGCGCGAAGCTCATCCATGCTACCACAGAGAACGACACCTGGTTTGTTACGATTGCGTTCTTTGGCTTCAAACTTACGTTCAAGACCAGCCTTGTCACTAGTCATGATGATGTAACCAACTTTTGTAGGACAAACGATACATCCGCCCTCACCTTTTAAAATGTCATATCCTTCTTGTGAAAGTGTTCCGTTCCATTGAATGTGTTTTGTCATAGTTCTATTTCCTTTTCTAATTTTCTTTTAATTCTGCCAATAGGCTGGTCGTTGTTTTTCATAAGCAGCAATCAAGTCTTCATACTGCAAAGTAATACCGATATCATCCAAACCATTTAAGAGTTTGTGTTTCCATTCGCTATCGATTTCAAAAGTGAATTCTCCAATTGGTGAGATGATTCTTTGTTGTTCCAAGTCGACAGTTACCTGGTCACTTGGTTGTAGCTGAGCTAATTTCTCTCGAACCTCTCTGGGCTGAACAATTGGTAACATGCCATTATTAAGTTCATTATTGTAATGAATGTCCCCAAAAGATCCTGCAATCACGACCTTAAAACCATAGTCTGCTAAGGCCCAAGCTGCATGTTCCCTCGAAGACCCTGCCCCAAAGTTATCCCCTGAGATGAGAATACTGGCTTTCCGATATTCAGGTCTGTTAAAGACAAAGTCTGGATCCTCAGTATACTTGTCATCTAGATAACGCCAAGCATACATAAGGTACTTACCAAAGCCTTTTTTATCAATCAACTTGAGAAACTGCTTGGGTAGGATTTGGTCGGTGTCGATGTTATCATTCATGAGAGGAACGGTCGTTCCCGTATAAACTGTAAATTTCTCCATATCCTCTCCTTACTGGGCTTCTGGCATTTGCCGAACATCTACGAAACGCCCTGCAATAGCTGCCGCAGCTGCCATAGCTGGACTACAGAGATGAGTCTTAGCGCCAAAGCCTTGTCTGTCTTCAAAGTTTCGATTGCTGGTTGAGGCGCAGTGAACACCATCAGGGACCTTGTCCGGATTCATCCCTAGGCACATGGAGCAACCCGGGTCTCTCCACTCAAAGCCAGCATCCAGAAAGACCTTGTCCAAGCCCAACCTCTCAGCAGCTCGTTTGACAGGACGAGAGCCTGGAACCACGATAGCTGTTAGATTAGGAGCAATTTTCTTCCCTTTAACAAATCGCGCAGCCAGTTGCAAATCGCTAAGACGAGCATTTGTACAAGAGCCGATAAAGATATAACCTAGTTCAATATCTGCTGGCTTTTGACCTGGTTCCAAATCCATATAATTGTAGGCTCGTTCATCATTCATATCCTTAATTTCTGGGAAACTACTGTCAAAGTCAACCCCCATAGCAGGGTTGGTTCCCCAGGTCACCATAGGAGCAAGGTCTGAGACATCCATCTGGATAACCTTATCGTAAACGGCATCCTCATCACTGACAATTGTTTTCCAATCAGCCACAGCCTCTTCAAAGTCCTCTGGAACACATTCTCGTCCCTTGAGATAATCATAGGTGGTTTGGTCCGGATTCATGATTCCCATCTTAGAACCAAACTCGATGGACATATTGCAGATGGTCATTCGCTCTTCCATGCTCAGTGCATCAATTGCTTGTCCACGATATTCCACCACGTAGCCAACGCCGCAAGCAACGCCGTACTTGGCAATCAGGGCTAAAATGAAATCCTTGGAATAAACTCCTTTTTGAGGGACACCAGTGAATTCTACCAGCATTTTCTTGGGTTTGACCTGCCAGAGTGTCTGGGTAGCGAAGACATGCTCAACCTCACTAGTTCCAATTCCAAAGGCGATCGCTCCAAAAGCCCCGTGGGTTGCTGTATGGCTATCCCCACAGACGATAAATTTCCCTGGTTGGGTTCGTCCTGTTTCTGGACCAACCATGTGAACGATCCCCTGCTTTTCAGAACCGTGGGCCGCATGTTCAATCCCAAATTCCTCAACATTTTCTGCAAGCTTATCAATTTGAGCCTTAGAAATCACATCTCGAATATCGTAAATATTGACTGTCGGGACATTGTGGTCAAAGGTTCCAAATGTCAAGTCTGGTCGTCTCAATCTGCGACCTGTATCTCGCAGTCCTTGAAAAGCTTGCGGGCTAGTCACCTCGTGGATATAATGCTGGTCCACATACATGAGTTGGGGTTGCCCCTCTTCTCCTGTGATGACATGACGGTCCCATAATTTATCAAAAATCGATTTTCCTGCCATCCATTACCTCCAAATAAAATATAAGGCTACTAGTGTGGTCACCATCCCAAGAAACCAAACCGTTTTAAAGTACCATTTTCTAGTCTTGTGATGAAAGATGATTCCTGCTAACCAGGCACCAAAACCACCACAAGTAAAGGCTAAAATAAGTAAGATTTTCTCAGGGATGCGCCAAGCTCTTCTCCTCGCCTTGGATTTGTCAATGCCATAAATCAAGAAAATGATGACATTCCAAATCAAAAGGACTAGAGTAATTTTTTCGTCTAACTTCATAACCTTGCGATAATAGCTTCCGTCATTTCCTTGGTCGAAGCCTGTCCACCTATATCTCTTGTTAAAACACCAGCTGCCAAACTTGCCTCAACAGCACGCTCGACACGCTCTGCATCCTCATAACGTCCAAAGCTGTCTCTCAGCATCATGGCCACTGATAAAATCATGGAAATAGGATTGGCAATTCCTTGACCTGCAATATCAGGTGCTGAACCGTGAATAGGTTCATAGAGACTTGGTCCATTTTCAGAATGACTGGCTGATGGCATAACCCCAAGTGTGCCAGATAGAACGCTTGATTCATCAGATAGTATATCTCCGAAAAGATTCTCCGTCACGATGACATCAAACTTAGCAGGATTAGTAATCATAAGCATGGAAGCTGAGTCGACTAGCTGGTGTTCCAAGGTCACATCTGGGAAATCCTTTGCGACTTCCTCAGCTACTTTTCTCCATAGTTTTGATGTTGCCAACACATTTTGCTTATCAATGCTGGTAAGTATTTTTCTCCGACTTCTTGCAATTTCAAAGGCTTTGCGAACAATCCGCTCCACTTCCTCATAGCTGTAGTCGTTGATATCACGCGCTTTTCTTTCTTCAAGGATATGATCCCCAAAATAAATCCCACCTGTCAACTCCCGTACCACGACAAAGTCTACACTAGCAATTCGTTCCGGTTTGAGTGGTGACAAATGCTTAAGACTGTCAAAGATTTTTACAGGGCGAATATTGGCATAGAGATTGAGTTCCTTACGGAGAGCCAACAAGCCTTGTTCAGGCCGAACCGCTGCTCCATCATACTGAGGACTACCGATAGCCGCTAGCAAAATGGCATCTGCTTCTCTACTTGCCTTGAGGGTTTCATCAGGCAAGGGATGCCCTGCAGCATCTATACCTGCACCTCCAAAAGGTCGTCTATCAATCTCATAGTCAAAACCTGTTTTTTCAGCTAGAGCTTCCAGAACATCTAAACCAGCCTCCATGATTTCTGGGCCGATTCCGTCCCCTGCTAGAGCTACTATTTTCTTTGTCATAGCCTTCTCCTTTACACACTAGGCATATCGCGGTAAGAAACACTGCGTCCCATCTCACCAGCATTCTCTTTTTGAACAAAGGTATTAGCATTGATGTAGGCAATAGCCGAAGCCTTCAACACATCGAAATCAAGTCCTGCTGCGTTAAAGATGGTTTCTGTATCTCTGTTTTCAACAGTGACCAAGACCCGAGCTTGGGCATCAATTCCATCTGTCACCGCATCAATGGTATAGGACACCAAGCGGACGGATTGATTAAAGAACTTGTCGATAGCGTTAAAGATTGCTTCAACGGAACCTTGCCCCGTCGCATTAAATTCGACCTTCTCACCATCCATATTAGCTAGGCTAACGAGCGCTTCGATGTCATTATCTGCATGAGTTTGAAGTTGTAAATCATCAAAGTGGAAGCCTTCTGGATTTTCAACCATGGTTCCAGCTACCAGAGCACGAATATCTGCATCTGTGATTTCTTGTTTCTTGTCGGCCAGTGCCTTGAACTTAACAAAGAGTGGTTTGATATCCTCTTCTGAAAAATCTAGGGCCAATTCTCTTAGTTTTTCAACAAAGGCATGGCGACCTGACAATTTTCCAAGTGGAAGGCTATTACTCTTGACACCGACCAATTCAGGGGTGATAATTTCATAAGTGAGAGGATTTTTAAGGACTCCATCTTGGTGAATACCAGATTCATGAGAGAAGGCATTACCACCAACGACGGCCTTGTTTTTAGGAACTGGAATTCCTGAGAAGCGAGAAACCATTTCTGACGTATTGATGGTTTCATTTAAAACAATACTAGTTTCTGCTTGATAGTAATCTTGGCGAATATTGAGGGCCACTGCTATTTCTTCCAAAGCAGCATTTCCAGCTCGCTCCCCAATACCGTTGATAGTTCCTTCGACACGTCCTGCCCCATTCTTGACAGCAGCAAGGCTATTAGCCACTGCCATGCCAAGGTCATCATGACAGTGTGGTGAATAGATAATCTGACGATCTGTCTTAACATTCTCAATCAGATGTTTGAAGATAGCTCCGTATTCCTCTGGTGTGGTAAATCCTACCGTATCAGGGATATTGATATAAGACGCACCTGCATCAACAGCTGTTTGAACAACTTGCAGAAGGAAATCCAACTCTGTTCTGGTCGCATCTTCAGGAGAGAATTCGACCACTTCGAACTTGGAACGTGCGTAAGAAACATGCTCCTTAATAGCTGCCAAAATCTCTTCCTTGCTCTTATTGAGCTTATACTTACGATGAATCGGACTGGTAGCGATAAAGACGTGAACCTGTGGATACTTAGCGTCCTTGAGGGCATCGTAACAAGCATCAATATCAGACTTGACAGAGCGGGCCAAACCAGTCACCGCTGTTTTCTTCAAGGCCTTAGCAATCTCCTGAACTGCCGTAAATGAGTCTGGACTAGCCGCTGGAAAACCAGCTTCAATTGCTGAAATACCCCATTTCTCCAGCTGTCTTGCAATGGCAATTTTTTCCTTGATTGAAAAATTAACACCCGGTGTCTGTTCTCC
This sequence comes from Streptococcus mitis, assembly GCF_946190285.1. GTDB lineage: Bacteria > Bacillota > Bacilli > Lactobacillales > Streptococcaceae > Streptococcus > Streptococcus mitis_CP. The sequence goes on from NZ_CAMHZX010000001.1 coordinate 470,082, forward strand.
ATCCCGAAGGCTGGTATCTAGAAATTCAACTGTTCTCATAAGATTTCCCCTTTTCCAAATATGGTTTTAAAAAAACATCTCGCTTAGAAGTCCAAGCGAGATGTTGATTCACTCCCGCTTGGTAAGCCAAACAGGACTAATGCTTTTTGCACTAGCCCGAGTACCTCAACAACAAAGCGAATGGATTAAACTTAGCTGTTTTCATGTTTGACTTTCTCCTTCGTTTGATATCTTGTTTAGTATTTTAGCATAGGCAAAAGTACTTGTCAAGAAAAAATCCAATATTTTCTGAAAATTTCTTCAGTAAAGAATATTTAGCTAATTGAAAGTTATTGAAAATCCTTGAAATGTTTCATTTTTTAGAAGTTAAATTCCAACTTTTTTCTATCAATTCCAGTACCATTTCATCTGACAAAGTATCATCAAAAGCCACACTAATCCAGTAGCGTTTGTTCATATGAAAAGCTGGATAAATGCCCTTTTTTGAAAGTAAATCAGCTACTTTGTCATGTTTGAGGTTGACTGCTTCCACTTGTCCTTCTCTGCCCTTTTCCAGCTTATTCCAAGAGATTTTCATCAAGACGGCATACCACTTTTTATTTCCTTCGTGTCTTAACACTGCTGTATCAGGCGATTTCTCCCACAAATACTCCAACTGATTACCATACTTTTCCTGAACTTGAGTCATGATTCGCTTAGTCTGAGGGCAGATAAAATCCTGTACATCAAAACAAGCCTTCCGAATCTGGTAAAGAATCTCCAAACAAGCCTCACGGACACTTCCTACAAAACTCCCACGCATACTTTCCATATGAACTTGAGGATAGAGGTCACCAGTCTCCTGGTCAAAGACTTGAAAACTCACATTATCAGCAGTGATGGATACGGTCATGATAAAGTCACCCTGCAAAATCTGGCAACTATAAGTCCAGACTTCCCCATTTTTTACAAAACCATAGGCACGAGCCTTTTCTTGATTAAACTGATAGGATTTAAAAATTTCAAACATAAGTGAAAACTGCTACCAAAAGCTAGCAGTTCCTTTCTATTTTTTAAAAGACAACCTTGGTTCCGTGCAATTGTGTCACGCCCAGCTGGTCGATAAAGGTTTGACGGTTGTCAAGGTCAATCCCCCCACCTGGTAGAATTTCAATCTTACCTTTAGCGTGCTCCAAAATTCTGTGATAGTGAGCAAAACGTTTTTCTAAGGAGTCGCCAGACACACCAGCACGAGTTAGGATACGAGTGACTCCAGCTTGACTAAGCCAGTCAATAGCTTCCAGTTGATCATTATCACTCAATTCATCAAAGGCCATGTGGAAGACAATTTCCATTCCTTTTGATGCAGTAATTAACTTTTCAAGATTAGGTTTATCCAACTTCTTATCAGCAGTTAAAACCCCAAATACAACTCCTTGACTTCCAGCCTGAGCAGTCAACCGAATGTCTTCTAGCATAATTGCAATTTCTAGTTCATTATAGACAAAGTCACCACCACGTGGCCGAATCATGGTCATGATGGTCGTATCATAGTTAGTTGCCAGTTCAACTGCTGCCTTGGTCACTCCATAGCTGGGTGTTGTTCCACCAACTGCTAGATTATCACAGAGTTCGATTCGACGAGCTCCAGCCTGCATAGCTTTTTCAAGCAAGGTCACATTTTCAGCACAAAATTCGTAAATCATTTGATTCTCCTTGAGTATTACTTCGAATTTATTATATCATATTGTTGTGAATATGCTTTCAATTTTATCAAGGCAAATAACTACTATTTTAACTATTCTTTGTCTGGAATAACCTTAAAGAGATAATAGGTGATAAAGATGGTCAAAGCTCCCAGACCAATTTTGACTGGTAAAAGAGGCGCAAAGTAAATGGAAATTCCCATCAAGATGTAGATGGATACGATGATTTTTTTCTTACGTTCACGTGCAATGGACTTGGTTTCCCGAAAATCAGCCACATATGCTTGATAGAGCTTGGTATGATAAAGCCAATCTTCGAAGCGCTTGGAACTTCTAGAGAAACAAGCGATAGACAACAAAAGGAAAGGCGTTGTCGGCAACAAGGGCAAAACAACCCCGACAATAGCCAAAGCCAGTGATAAAAAACCAATAATTAGATAAATAATACGCATAACTACTCCTAATTAAAATAATCTTCTTCTAGTTTCGCATACAATAATGAATTTTGTCAAGTTCTAATCAAAAAGAGCCTGAAATTCACTTTCAGGACTCTCCTCTTATTTAATCTTTTCTTCTTCGTAGTCACCATTGCTACAAACAACCTGCTTGCCACCACCACGGACTTTTTTCTCCATGAGGAAGTTTCCACATTTTGGACAGTCACGACCAACAGGCTTGTCCCAAGAGGTAAATTCACATTCTGGATAGCGATTGCAACCATAGAAGAGGCGGTTACGCTTGGTTTTACGCTCAATGATTTGTCCCTGATGACAACTTGGACACTCAACACCAATCTCTTTCACGATTGCTTGGGTATGGCGGCAATCTGGAAAATTGCTACAAGCGTAGAACTTACCAAATCGACCAAGTTTAATGACCATTGGACTGCCACATACTTCACAGTCAAATCCAGCTGGTTCATCTTTGATTTGGATTTTTTCCATTTCTTCTTCAGCCTTGGCGACTTCTTTAGAGAATGGTTTGTAAAAGGCGTCAATAACACGTTGCCACTGCTCTTTCCCAACTTCGACATCATCCAGTTTACCTTCCATTTCAGCTGTGAAGGTCACATTTACGATATCTGGGAAATATTCAACGATGAGCTTGTTGACAATTTCACCCAACTCTGTCGGTTCAAAGCGTTTTGCTACCAGGCGAACATAATAACGTTTCTGAATGGTTTCAATGGTTGGTGCGTAGGTTGACGGACGTCCAACACCATTTTCCTCCAAGGTCTTGATCAGTGTCGCTTCAGAATAGCGAGCAGGCGGTTGGGTGAAATGTTGCTCTGGTTTGCTATTGACCTGTTTGACCACATCTCCAACAGCCATATCCGGTAACATCTTATTCTTATCAGAATCATTATAAATGGCGAGATAACCATCAAACTTAACCTGACTACCATTAGCAGCAAATTGGACCCCATTTTGAGACAATTTAACAGCCATGGTATCAAAGACAGCAGCAGTCATCTGACTAGCCACAAAACGATTCCAGATAAGGGTATAAAGCTTGAGCTGATCCTTATCAAGATACTTAGCAATGCTTTCAGGTGTATTAAAGACACTAGACGGGCGAATAGCCTCGTGGGCATCCTGAGCTCCTGAAGCGTTTTTGACTTTGCTACCATGCTTAGAATACTTGCTACCAAAACGGTCTGTAATGAAACTTGCTGCTTCGTTCTGTGCCACTGGACTGATACGAGTCGAATCAGTACGCATATAGGTAATCAAACCTTGCACCCCAGACCCAATATTAATCCCTTCATAGAGCTGTTGGGCAACCATCATGGTCTTTCGAGTACGGAAATTGATTTTATTAGCAGCATCCATCTGCATAGATGAAGTGGTATAGGGTAATGGAGCATTGCGTTTGCGCTCTTTCTTATCCACCTGATCTACTGAAAAGTCTTTACTAGTCAGACGAGACAAGACTTCCTTGACCTCATCATTGCTAGTCAGTTTTAGCTTTTTACCATCTACTCCATAAAAGGAAGCCTGAAATTGCTTGGTTCCCTTTTTAAAGACGCCATCAATTGTCCAGTATTCCTCTGGCTGGAAAGCATTGATTTCATTTTCACGGTCAATGATGAGTTTAAGGGCAATAGACTGTACGCGACCTGCTGACAAGCCCTTCTTGACCTTCTTCCATAAAATCGGTGAAATAGAATACCCTACCAAGCGGTCCAAGACCCGACGAGCCTGTTGGGCATCAACCAAGTCCATATCAATCTTGCGTGGTTCTTTAAATGCATTTTTGACTGCATCCTTGGTGATTTCATTGAAGACCACACGGTTGGCATCATTTTCATCCAAGTTGAGAATATGAGCCAAATGCCAAGAAATCGCTTCTCCTTCACGGTCCGGGTCACTCGCAAGGAAGACTTTATTAGCTTTTTTAGCTTCTTTTTTCAAGTCATTGATAAGAGGGCCTTTTCCTCGGATATTGATATATTGCGGTTCGTAATTATTTTCAATATCGACGGACATACTGGATTTCTTCAAATCACGGATATGCCCGACACTGGCTAAAACCTTGTAGTTTCTGCCGAGATATTTTTCAATCGTTTTCGCCTTAGCAGGCGACTCCACGATGACTAGATTTTTTTTAACTGTTGATTTTTTCTTTTTTGTTGCCGTAGCCACAGTATCACACCTTTTCAAAGTAATAAACTTTATAAAGTGTAAACCATTTTGCCATAACTGTCAAGACTTAGCACCTATATATAGAAGAAAAGTTTGTCTACTAAGCGAAATTTCGTCTTAAAATTCAAATTCTGCAAGAACATCTTGCCCACTGGTCACCAATTTTGCTCCTTCCTGAATCAAATGATGGCAACCGTCTGATAGTCCATCTAAAATGCTACCAGGAATAGCAAAGACATCGCGCCCTTCTTCCATTGCTCGCTCACAGGTAATAAGGCTACCTGAGCGCATCTTAGCCTCTGCTACAATCACACCACGACAAAGTCCAGCAATGATGCGATTACGGGCAGGAAAATGAAATTTCAGAGGCTGTTCACCAGGTCCATATTCACTGAGAACTAGATGATCATTGCCGATGTAGTCTTGCAAGCGTTTATTGGCTTTAGGATAAAATACATCTAAACCTGTTCCAATCACTGCAATGGTTTTTCCGCCATTCTGAAGAGCAGCCATATGAGCTGCTGTGTCAATCCCCTTGGCTAATCCACTAACAATAACCAGTTCATTTTCCAATCCCTGAATGACTTTTTCAACTGACTTAGTTCCCTGTTTGCTACAATCACGACTGCCCACGACCGCTACCTTAGGAAATTTCAAGATGTCAAGATTTCCCTTGTAAAATAAAAGCACAGGTGCATCATATATTTCACTTAAATCCCAAGGATAACAGTCATCTAAAATAGAGAACGATGGAAATTTTTGAAACTCCTTCTCCAGATGCGCATCGTCTATCTGAAAATAACGTTCCATAAAAACAGCTGGATTTCGGCAACCTGATATATCTGCAATATCACCCAACAAAAGCTCCTGATCAACATTTTCACCGTATTCTAGGACTTTCAAAATCTGTTGATTGGTCAAACCTGATTTTTTTAACTTATAGATTTCATAGTTTGTGATTTTCATAAATATCTCCATTTCTTTTTCTAGTCATCTATTTATTCGTAAAAAATCAAAAAAACATCCGACTATTTCAGCCAGATGTTGGAATCATTAATTTTCGTTTTTAAGAATTTCTTCTAATTTATGGTAGTCTTGGACACTATCGATTTCATAGATGCTATTGCCTTCTAATTCTTCAACATAGACATCTAGCTCTTTGATGTTATCCTTAACCATATTGTCCCAGTAGAGATCAACAAATTCACCACTTGCATAAGCCTTGTCGATAAAGCTGACAATCTTTTCTGCAGTTGGAGCATCCCAGAAGGATACACCACTAAGGATACGACCTGCCTTACTATCAACAGTAATGTCTTGAACCTTGTAGTCATCTCCATAGACCAAGAACCATTCGTTGGTACAATCTTCACGATAGACACTAAAATAAGTCGAACGAGTCAAATCATTGCGGAACATATTTTTAAAGAGATAATTATCGGCATCAATAACATAGCTGTTGGCTAATTCTTCTTTTACAAGATAGAGAGAGTAAAAGTTATTGTAGTCAGCGTATTTATCATTGAAGACGAGGCGAACCCCATATTTTTCTTTCAAGTAATCGAATTGTTCTTTAAGGTAGCCAACAATGATGATGATGTCATTGATTCCTTTTTCTTTGAGAAACTCAATTTGGTATTCAATCAAGGGTTTTTGATTAACCTGAACCAAGGCTTTAGGGGTATTTTCAGTCATAGGACGCAAGCGAGTTCCTAAGCCCGCTGCTAAGATAATGGCTTTCACACGAATCTCCTTTATTCTTTAATAATAATATAAACTCCAGCAATGACTACAAGTGACGTAATAATTGTCAGCATATCTAGTGCTGTTCCCAAGAAGAGAGCTGCAAACAAGACAGTCCAAACTACATAACTAACGTTCAATCCTGTAGCTTTAGCAGGTTGCAAGCGATTGATAGCGATATAATAAGCCAAGTAGGAAATCATATCAAAGGCTGCAAAGACAATCATGAGACCTAGTAATTGTCCATTGGCTACTTCTGCAAATGACTGATGAGAGAAGAGCACAATCACAAGATAAGACAAAAATGAAGTCACTTGACGAATCAAGAGGGCTTCTATTTCACTCAATTCACTTTCCATGGCAAAGGAGCTAAGAACACTCTCACTTCCCCATGCAATGGCACAAACCAATGCACAGAGAATACCAATGTAGAAGGAATTGACCTGTTCAACCTTATAGGTTTGAGCAATAATCCCTGCAATAATCAAGACAATCCCAAATACAGTATTTTTTGAAATCTTGTGCTTCAAAAAGAAGAAAGCCAATAAAACTGAAACTGCAGGGTAGATAGCCGATACAGATGAAGCTAAGGAACTTCCAATATACTTAACTGCATAAAGATTGGCCTGCATTCCGATAGGACCAGCTAGCAAGGCTCCAATGATAACACTGACATTGCGAATATTTAAGAAAATTGAGAGACGAACTTTTCCTTCTTTTACCAAGAGAAAAGCTAGTAAGATAAAGATACTCAAGAAATCGTGAGCAGCAGCCACCACAAAGGGTGACAAATCTGTAAAAATCGAAAAGATATAAGCACTAATCGTTAGACCTAAACCCCAGAAAATACCTGAGAGTAGACCAAAAGAAACTCCATTTTTATTTTTCATCTGAACCTCCATAATATGACAAACCTTTAATAGCTCTTTGGTAACGACTCACACCATAGTCACCAAAATCTGCACCTTGCTCTTCTTTGTAGACTGTCCATAGACTCCAAATAGCATCTTGCAAAATTTTATAGATTGCAATCTTTTCACGAGAGACAGGTGTTTGCTCACTCTCATAGTGAGACAAGAAGTCTTCTTCCTCTTGACGAGTGAATTCAGACTCTAAAAAGAGGGCAGCCAAATCCCACATTGGATCGTTCATTGATGAATATTCCCAGTCAATCAGATAAAGTCGTCCTTGAGGTGACTCGATAAAGTTTTCAGGCACCAAATCGATATGACAAGATTTTCTGTCAACACCTAAGTCAGCCAGTCTTTTCTCTAAGGAAAAGACTTCTTCTCGAACCGCTTCATAGTTAGCATAAGGGATTTTTTCTTCAATCAAGGATTCGTATTTTTTGATTTCTTCAAAAGGAGCAAATTCTCCTCTTAATTCCTTACCAGAAGCATGAATGGTTTGTAAAATTGGAGCAATTTTATCAAACTTGGTCTTGATTGACGTTGAATCAAGCGTAATCGCAGATTCGATATACTCATTTACTTTGATACCAGCTTCAATATCAAAAAGATAATTTTTTACATCTAAGTCTAAATCCTTTAGTAGTTCAAGATTGTACTTTTCATCTTGACGATTGATCAGCTTTTCTGTCCCTTTACCAAAGAACTTAACGATGTATTGCTTATTTGTTGTTTTGACCAAATAGTTTTGATTGGTCATTCCCCCCAGTTGTTCAACACTGAGGACTTCCTCTTCTTCACTAAGTAGGGAAGAAATTTTCTCTTTAATGATTTTCTCCACAATTAACCTCCAGTTCTTATACTTCCCACTTAAACACAGTTTTAAAGGCTGTGTTTAAATCGGTTGCAAAGACACGGTGAATATCTTTAATTTCTCTTACAGGTTCTTCTAGATAAAGGATATTTTTAAGACGATTGGCAAATTTCTTGACTTCCATCATTTGGATTGCATTTTCAAAATCAATGCGACCAGAACGAGAGGAACCAACCAAGAGCAAGCCCTTTTCTAAGGCATCGCGAGTATTGAGATTGACTTTATATTCGCTAACTCCCATCATGAGAATCGTTCCCTGAGGACGAATGTAGCGAATCAAGTCATTTATAGCTGGTCCAGTACCATCACCACCACAACACTCAAAAGCATGGTCAAAGGCCAAATCTTCAGGAATATTATCAGTAATATAGCATTCTTTGGCAAATGAGAAAAGCTCCAATTTTTCCCAATGACGACCAATAACCACAATCTCTGCTTCTGGCAAAGTATAGTTGATAATATTGGCAACCACAAATGCTAAACTTCCATCTCCGATAACGGCGATTCGGTCCCGCTTGCTATGAGCAAGGGTCAATAGACGATTCATAGCGTGCATGCCGACACTGACAAACTCTGTAATGGCTGCAACCGTATCTTCGATAGCATCATAAGCCACCACACGGTCTTTAGGAAGAGAAACAAACTCTCTCATAAAGCCATCAAATCCACTAGACAAGAAATGGGTCCCTGTCATGTAGTTCTCATAAAATTCTTCATCACTCTGCATAGGAGGCTGATTTGGAATCATGACAACTTTTTGCCCAACCTCATAGGTTCCCGTCGGGTCAGAAATAACGGTTCCACATGACTCGTGAATCATTGCCATTGGAAGCTTTTTATTCAAAATCTTGGGATCCCGTTTCCCTTGGTAGTAACGCTGATCCGCATGACAGACCGCCATGTAGTTGGGACGGATAAGGATATGATTTTCTTGGTCAATAGCCTCTTCCTGATATTTGACATTGATAAACTTAGGCTTAGTTAGTTGATAAATTTGATTAATCATTTTACTAGTCTTTCTCAATCATACTTTTTGCAATCTTCAAATCTGTTACGGTTGTAATCTTCAGATTTGAGTATTCACCCTTGGCCAAGGCTACATCTTTTCCTTTAATGACAAAGATTTTACATGCATCTGTCAAGATTTCCTTCTCTTCAGCAGAGAGAGAACCGTAAAGATCCATGAAGTCCTTGCAACGGAATGTTTGAGGTGTTTGTCCTTGATAAAGGTGAGCACGATTTGGAATATCTGTAATGAATTGACCATTGGTACTTTCAACGATAGTATCAACCGCTTCTACCACTGTGTCCACTGCGTCATGATTTTGGGCAAGTTGGATATTGTCTTGAATCATGCGAAGTGTAATAAATGGACGAACAGAATCGTGGGTAACAACGATATCCTCTGGAGTAAGCGGACGATAAGCATCAATGGCTTCAATGATTTTCTCAATACTTGTATTGCGGTCAGCACCACCTTTTGTAATGATGATACGTTCCTTATGAAGAGGAAGATATTTATCTACAAGATCTTCTGCATGAGAAACCCAGTCTCCATGAACCCCAACTACAATTTTTTCAATGCTTGGTTCCAAGACAAATTTTTCAATTGTATGAATCAAGATAGGTCGATCACCTAGCTCTAAAAATTGTTTTGGCAAGTTACTGATTCCCATGCGTGTGCCAGTTCCACCAGCAAGAATTCCTGCATAAATCATCTATTTTCTCCTTTGTCTTACTAAAAAAACTTATTCTCTCTATTATACCACAATCTAGTCCTATCATGAAAGAAATACCGGCCCTCCCGTTCTAGAATAGAAGGATTAAGGAGTTCTATTATTCAAATAAACTAGTCCATTTCTAGTAGTGACTAGGAATTCTGTAGTCATTACTAATAAATGGCTGTGAAATTTTAGAGTTCTTCAGAATAATATAGTTTTCTTAAAGAAAGCTTAAAATCAAACTTTGAAACTTCAAAGTGATTACTTGACTTATACTCAATGAAAATCAAAAAGCAAACTAGGAAGCTAGCCGTAAGCTGTACTTGAGTACGGTAAGGCGACGCTGACGTGGTTTGAAGAGATTTTCGAAGAGTATTACTGCCCTTCATTTCTTATTAGCTGACTTTATGATATAATGAAAAACGAGGTAAATTGAATGAAAAGTATAAAATTAAATGCTCTATCTTACATGGGAATTCGTGTCTTGAATATTATTTTTCCCATCTTAACTGGTACCTACGTCGCGCGTGTCTTGGACCGAACTGACTATGGTTACTTCAACTCAGTCGACACAATTTTGTCATTTTTCTTACCCTTTGCAACTTATGGGGTCTATAACTACGGTTTACGAGCCATCAGCAATGTCAAGGATAACAAAAAAGATCTGAATAGAACCTTCTCTAGTCTTTTTTATTTGTGCATAGCTTGTACGATTTTGACCACCGCTGTCTATATCCTTGCCTATCCTCTCTTCTTTACAGATAATCCAATCGTCAAAAAAGTCTACCTTGTTATGGGGATTCAACTCATTGCCCAGATTTTTTCAATCGAATGGGTTAATGAAGCTCTGGAAAATTATAGTTTTCTTTTTTACAAGACTGCCTTCATCCGTATCCTGATGCTGGTCTCTATTTTCCTATTTGTCAAAAATGAACACGATATTGTTGTCTATACACTTGTGATGAGTTTATCGACACTGATTAACTATCTGATTAGTTATTTTTGGATTAAAAGAGACATTAAGCTTGTTAAGATTCACATAAGTGATTTTAAACCGCTCTTTCTCCCTTTAACAGCCATGTTGGTCTTTGCCAATGCCAATATGCTCTTCACATTTTTGGATCGTCTCTTTCTCGTTAAAACAGGGATTGATGTCAACGTTAGTTACTATACCATGGCTCAACGAATTGTAACCGTTATAGCTGGTGTTGTAACAGGAGCTATCGGAGTGAGTGTGCCTCGTCTCAGTTACTATCTAGGAAAAGGCGATAAGGAAGCCTATGTCGCCCTTGTTAACAGAGGCAGTCGAATCTTTAACTTCTTTATCATTCCACTGAGTTTTGGACTCATGGTTTTAGGACCAAATGCCATCCTACTTTACGGTAGTGAAAAATATATCGGAGGTGGTATCTTAACCTCTCTCTTCGCTTTTCGTACGATTATCCTGGCCTTAGATACCATTCTTGGTTCCCAAATTCTCTTTACAAATGGCTATGAAAAACGTATCACAGTCTATACAGTCTTTGCAGGATTACTCAATTTATGCTTAAACAGTCTCCTCTTTTTCAACAATATCGTGGCTCCTGAATACTACTTACTGACAACTATGCTATCTGAGGCCTCTCTACTTGTTTTCTATATCATTTTCATCCATAGAAAACAGCTCATCCACTTAGGACATATCTTTAGCTATACTATTCGATACTCGCTCTTTTCACTTTCCTTTGTAGGAATTTATTTCCTGATTAATTTCTTGTATCCCGTGAATATGGTCATTAATTTGCCATTTTTGGTTAATACTGGTTTGATTGTCTTGCTATCAGCCATCTCCTATATTGGTCTACTTGCCTTCACCAAAGATAGCATTTTCTATGAATTTTTAAACCATGTCCTAGCCTTAAAAAATAAATTCAAAAGATCATAGGAGTTTAAAATGAAACAACTAAGCATTGAAGATGCCAAACAAATTGAATTAGAAATTTTGGATTATATTGATACTCTCTGTAAAAAGCACAATATCAACTATATTATTAACTACGGTACTCTGATTGGGGCGGTTCGACATCAGGGCTTTATTCCTTGGGACGACGATATTGATCTGTCCATGACTCGAGAAGACTACCAACGATTTATAAACATTTTTCAAAAGGAAAAAAGCAAATACAAACTTTTATCCTTAGAAACTGATAAGAACTACTTTAACAACTTTATCAAAATAACAGACAGTACAACTAAAATTATTGATACTCGAAATACAAAAACCTATGAGTCTGGTGTTTTTATCGATATTTTCCCTATGGATCGCTTTGATGATCCTAAGGTCATTGATACTTGTTATAAACTGGAAAGCTTCAAACTTCTGTCTTTCAGTAAACATAAAAATATTGTCTATAAGGATAGCCTTTTAAAAGATTGGATACGAACAGCCTTCTGGTTACTCTTTCGACCTGTTTCTCCTCGTTATTTCGCACATAAAATCGAGAAAGAAATTCAAAAATATAGTCGTGAGAATGGGCAGTATATGGCTTTTATCCCTTCTAAATTTAAGGAGAAGGAAGTCTTCCCAAGTGGTACCTTCGATAAAACAATCGATCTCCCCTTTGAGAATTTAAGCCTTCCTGCACCTGAAAAATTTGATACTATTTTGACACAATTTTATGGAGATTATATGACCCTACCACCAGAAGAAAAACGCTTCTACAGTCATGAATTTCACGCTTATAAATTGGAGGATTAGGATGCAGTATTTAGAAAAAGAAGAAATTAAAGAAATTCAACTAGCCCTGCTAGACTATATTGATGAGACTTGTAAGAAACATGATATTCCTTATTTTCTAAGTTATGGAACCATGCTTGGAGCTATCCGCCACAAAGGTATGATTCCCTGGGACGATGATATCGATATTTCCCTTTATCGTGAAGATTATGAGCGCTTATTGAAGATTATTGAAGAAGAAAATCACCCTCGCTACAAGGTTCTTTCCTACGATACATCTTCTTGGTACTTCCATAATTTCGCATCGATTTTGGATACTTCTACTGTTATCGAAGACCATGTTAAGTACAAGCGTCATGACACCAGTCTCTTTATCGATGTCTTCCCAATTGATCGCTTTACAGACTTGAGCATTGTCGACAAGAGTTATAAGTATGTAGCCCTTCGTCAACTAGCTTATATCAAAAAATCACGCGCAGTTCACGGTGATAGCAAATTAAAAGATTTTCTAAGATTATGTAGCTGGTACGCCCTCCGATTTGTCAATCCTCGTTACTTTTACAAGAAAATTGATCAGCTAGTCAAAAATGCTGAAACCAGCACTCCTCAATATGAGGGAGGAATTGGGATTGGTAAGGAAGGTATGAAAGAAGTCTTCCCAGTTGATACTTTTAAAGAACTGATTTTAACCGAGTTTGAAGGCCGTATGTTGCCCGTCCCTAAAAAATATGATCAATTTTTAACCCAGATGTATGGGGATTATATGACACCACCATCAAAAGAAATGCAAGAGTGGTATAGCCACAGTATTAAAGCTTATCGCAAAAGCTGATTAAGCAGTAGTTTACAAGAAAAAATATAACAAAAAAGAGAAGATCGTTACACCTTCTCTTTTTCTATTTAAATCGCTTCTGTGACAAAACTACGGCTTTCCAATACTTTGAGCATGGCGTTAGCTGTATCTAGGGCTGTGAAGAGGGGCACTCCGTGTTCAATGGCTGAACGACGGATTTGCTCACCATCTTCGTCTGCAGTTCGTTTGGTTCCAACTGTGTTAATGATAGCTTGAATTCTTCCTTTGCGAACAAAGCTTGGAATATCCTTATCGTCATCACCAATCTTACCAACAGGTTGGGCTTGCAATCCATGACTGGCAAAGAAGGCTGCTGTCCCTTCTGTCGCAAGGATTCCATAGCCAATATTTTGGAAACGACGAGCCAAGTCCAAGGCTTCTTCTTTGGCATCATCAGCGATGGTAAATACAACGTTACCAAAAGTTGGCAAGTGTAAGTAAGAAGCTTCAAAAGCCTTATAGAGAGCTTTTTCTAAAGTCGTATCAGAACCCATAACTTCCCCTGTTGACTTCATTTCAGGACCAAGTAAGCTGTCTACCTTAGCTAGTTTGGTAAAGGAGAAGACAGGTGCCTTGATATGAACGCGGGTACTTTCAGGGTAAAGTCCATCTTGGTAGCCAAGTTCTTCAAGTTTTTGACCAAGAATGAGCTTGGTTGCTACTTGAGCCATAGGGATATTGGTTACCTTAGAAAGGAATGGCACCGTACGGCTAGCACGTGGATTGACCTCAATAACATAGACTTTTTCATCCTTGATGACAAACTGGATGTTCATCATTCCAAGGCAGTTAAGACCGATTGCTAGTCGTTTAGTATAGTCTGCGATTGTTTCTTGCACCTTTTGCGACAAGGTTTGTGGTGGGTAAACGGCCATTGAGTCACCTGAGTGGACACCGGCACGTTCGATATGCTCCATGATACCTGGGATGAGGACATTTTGTCCGTCTGAAATGGCATCGACTTCACACTCTTGTCCGACGATATAAGAGTCAACAAGAACAGGGTGGTCTGGACTTGCCTTAACCGCAGTACGCATATAAGAACGAAGGTCTTCTTCGTTTTCAACGATTTCCATGGCACGTCCACCAAGTACATAAGATGGGCGGACAAGAACTGGGAAGCCAATCTTGCGAGCTGCAAGAACTGCTTCTTCTTCATTGGTAGCCGTTTGTCCTGGTGGCTGTGGAATATCCAAATCTTTAAGAGCTTGCTCGAAGAGGTCACGGTCTTCGGCACGATCTAGATCAGCGACCTGTGTACCAAGGATAGTCACACCTGCTTTTGCCAATGGCTCCGCAAGGTTGATAGCTGTTTGACCACCGAACTGAACGATAACACCTTTTGGTTGCTCCAAGTCAATGACGTTCATAACATCTTCAAATGTCAATGGCTCAAAGTAAAGCTTATCTGATACAGAGAAGTCTGTTGAAACAGTCTCTGGGTTTGAGTTCATGATAATAGCTTCATAACCAGCAGCCTGGATAGCCTTAACAGAGTGAACAGTTGCGTAGTCAAACTCAACCCCTTGACCGATACGGATTGGACCAGAACCTAGGACAAGTACAGATTCTTTATCAGACTTGATAGACTCGTTTTCCCAACCATAGGTTGAATAGAAGTATGGTGTTTCAGAGTCAAATTCTGCCGCACAAGTATCGACCATCTTATAAACAGGAACAATCTTGTTTTCCAAACGAAGTTGGCGAACTTGGTCAGCTGTCGTTTTCCATAGTTCAGCAATCTTATGGTCTGAGAATCCATTGAGTTTGGCAGTTTTCAAAACGTCTAAATTTTGTGGATGTGCACCCAACTCCTGCTCAATTTCAAAGATATGTAAGAGTTTATCCAGATAGAAGATATCGATTTTTGTAAGCTCTGCAATTTCTTCTGGTGTGTAACCACGGCGAATAGCTTCTGACACGTAGAAGAGGCGGTCATCTTGGGCTTTGACAACTTTTTCAATCAAGGCATCATCAGAAACTGCTGCAAGTTCAGGTATTTCATTGTGGTGCACCCCAATTTCAAGGGAGCGGCAAGCCTTAAGAAGAGATTCCTCGATGTTACGACCAATCGCCATGACTTCTCCAGTGGCCTTCATTTGTGTACCCAGACGACGCTCCCCTTTTTCAAACTTGTCAAATGGAAAACGTGGAATCTTGGCAACCACATAGTCAAGGGCTGGTTCAAACATGGCATAGGTTGAACCTGTAACTGGGTTGATGACCTCATCCAAAGTCAAACCGACGGCAATCTTAGCAGCCAACTTAGCAATTGGGTAACCTGTCGCCTTAGAAGCAAGTGCTGAAGAACGCGACACACGAGGGTTTACTTCGATGACATAGTACTTGAAGCTGTGTGGATCAAGGGCCAGCTGAACGTTACATCCCCCTTCAATCTTAAGGGCACGAATGATGCTCAAGCTAGCGTCGCGTAGCATTTGATTTTCATAGTCTGACATGGTTTGCGCAGGGGCAAATACGATGGAATCTCCTGTGTGAATCCCAACTGGGTCAAAGTTTTCCATGTTACAAACAACCAAAGCATTGTCAGCTGAGTCACGCATCACTTCGTATTCGATTTCCTTGAAACCGGCGATTGAACGCTCAATCAAACATTGGGTAACAGGTGATAATTTCAACCCATTTTCAGCGATTTCACGCAATTCTTCCTCATTGGCACACATACCACCACCAGTACCACCAAGAGTAAAGGCTGGACGAACGATGACTGGGTAACCAATTGTCGCTGCAAAGGCAACAGCTTCTTCAACAGTGTTTACAATTTCAGATTCTGGAATTGGTTGGTTGAGCTCTTCCATCAATTGTTTAAAGAGGTCACGGTCCTCCGCTTGGTCGATGGCAGATAATTTAGTTCCCAGAAGCTCAACACCAAGCTCATCCAGGATGCCATTTTTAGACAATTCCATGGCCATGTTGAGACCTGTCTGACCACCGAGTGTTGGAAGCAAGGCATCTGGACGTTCCTTACGAAGAATACGCGTTACAAACTCAAGTGTAATCGGTTCAATATAAACCTTATCAGCAATTTCCTTATCCGTCATGATGGTGGCAGGGTTTGAGTTAACCAAAACAACCTCATAACCTTCCTCTTTCAAAGACAAGCAAGCCTGGGTCCCAGCGTAGTCAAACTCAGCAGCCTGACCAATAATAATCGGACCAGAACCAATCACCATAATTTTTTGAATATCAGTACGTTTAGGCATAGTTTATGATACAAAGCCCGTAAAGAACACAGTGAAAATAGGAAACAAGGTGCAGACGCCTTCAGCGTCAAGACGATGTTTATCTTTTTCACACAGTTCTTAGGGCGTGTTCACTTCCGCGAACAATGTATCTTCTCCTTTCTATTCGGCAACTCTCAGGTTGCCATTAAATAAATTCTCCGACGAGCTTTTACTCGTTCTTAGTTTGATTGTTTAAAAGCTTCCATCATCTCGATAAACTCATCAAATAGGTAGCTAGCGTCGTGTGGACCAGGGGCTGCATCTGGATGGTATTGGACAGAGAAAGCAGGTTGATATCTGTGACGCACACCTTCAACTGACTTGTCATTGATTTCTTCGTGGGTGATAATCAAGTGTTCTGGCAAATCCTCACGGCTAACTGCATAACCATGGTTTTGACTTGTAAAATCCACACGTCCTGTAGCAATTTCGCGTACCGCATGGTTGAATCCACGGTGACCAAACTTCATCTTGTAGGTCTTAGCACCGTTTGCCATTGCAAAGAGTTGATGTCCCATACAAATACCAAAGATTGGAATTTTCCCTTGCACACCACGAATCATATCCAGTGCCTGTGGAACATCTTCTGGGTTACCTGGACCGTTTGACAACATAACTCCGTCAGGATTGAGATGGAGAATTTCTTCTGCCGTTGTCGAATACGGAACGACCGTCACATTACAGTTTCGCTTAGAAAGTTCACGTAGGATTGAGTGCTTGAGACCAAAGTCCACTAGCACCACACTCAAACCAACTCCTGGAGCTGGATATGAAGTTTTAGTAGAAACCTGTTTGATATTGTCAGTCGGTAAGACTGTTGCTTGGAGCTGGTCCGTCACATGGGCCATACTGTCTCCAACATGAGTCAATGTTGCTCGCATAGTGCCATGCTTACGGATAATTTTTGTCAGAGCACGGGTATCAATTCCTGAAATACCGGGAATTTTCTTAGCTTTCAAAAATTCATCCAAGGTCATTTGGTTGCGCCAGTTACTAGCTCTACGTGCTTCTTCGAAAACGACCACTCCCTTACAAGTTGGAATAATGGATTCGTAGTCATCACGGTTAATTCCATAATTTCCTACCAAAGGATAAGTAAAGGTCAAGATTTGTCCATTATAAGACTGGTCTGTAATGGATTCTTGGTAGCCGGTCATCCCTGTATTAAAGACGATTTCGCCTGTTACATCAATATCTGCTCCGAAGGCCTTGCCTTCAAAAACTGTTCCATCTTCTAATACTAGAAGTCTTTTTGTCATATTCTCACCTCTCGTGGACGCTCACTGGCGTCTTTTAACGTCTTGTGTTTTAGTTGGCGTTTCTACTCGCCAGTACGGATTCTAAGATTGCCATTCGAACAAAGACACCATTGGTCATTTGTTGGACAATCCGTGATTTTGGTGCTTCAACCAAGTGATCTGCGATTTCCACATCACGATTGACTGGAGCTGGGTGCATGAGGATTGCTGTTTCTTTTAATCGATTATAACGTTCTTGAGTCAGGCCATGTTGGGCATGATAGTCTTCTTTTGAAAAGACCGTTCCACTATCATGGCGTTCATGTTGCACACGAAGAAACATCATGACATCCACCTGATCAATGATTTCATCAATGGTTACAAACTGTCCATAGTCTGCAAACTCTTGACTTCTCCATTCCTCAGGTCCTGCAAAGAACAGTTCAGCTCCCAAGCGTTTCAAAATCTGCATATTGGATTTGGCAACACGTGAGTGGTCCAAGTCACCTGCAATAGCTACCTTGAGACCCTCAAAGTGACCAAATTCCTCGTAAATAGTCATCAAATCAAGCAAGCTCTGGCTAGGGTGTTGACCCGAACCATCTCCACCATTAATAATAGAAGTCGTAATCGTCGGACTTGCAATCAACTCTCTATAGTAGTCGACCTCTGGGTGGCGAATCACACAGACGTCCACTCCTAAAGCAGACAAAGTTAAAATGGTATCATAAAGTGTCTCACCCTTATTAACCGAACTAGTCTTCACATCAAAGTCAAGTCGTTCCAGCCCCAGTTTAATCTCTGCTACTTCAAAGGACTTATGCGTCCGTGTAGAATCCTCAAAGAAAAGATTGGAAACAATCGGATGGTCTTCATAAGGAAGCTGGGCTCCGTTTTTAAACTCTATTCCTCGCTTGATCAATTTCATGACTTGATCAACAGTGAGGTCTTCCATGGACACCACATGCTTCAATGCTTGTTGATTTTCTGACATGGCTACTCCTTTAGCTTTCTAAGCTTCTTCAGTAATCAGAACTCTGTCTTGGCCATCAAGTTCTGCCATCTCTACGATGATTTCTTCAGAACGACTGGTTGGGATATTTTTCCCAACGTAATCTGGACGGATTGGCAATTCTCTATGTCCACGATCAACCAGAACTGCTAAACTCACGCGCGCAGGACGGCCATGACCGACAATATTATCAATAGCAGCGCGGATGGTACGGCCTGTATAAAGTACATCGTCCACCAAGATAACTTCACGATCTGTCACATCAACAGAAACCAAAGAAGTATCTTCTCCACTTTTAACATCGTCACGGAAAGGTTTCGTATCCAATTCTACAACAGGAACTGAAAGATTTTCTAACTGTTCCAAACGTTCTTGGATACGGTGGGCGATAAAGACACCACGAGTTTTAATACCAGCCAAGACGATTTTATTCAAATCTTTGTTGCGTTCGATAATCTCATAAGTAATACGCGTAATCGCTCGTTTGACGGTCAATTCGTCTACAACTTCTTTTGTCTTCATGACAAACCTCCAAAAAGAAAAGTCTCCTTAAACAAGGAGACTTGAAATGTATAGCTAAGCGAGCCCTACCGTAAACAGTATAGACTTCACCCTTCTACTTTATCGCGCTCCTTGCCTGCCTCACGGGACAGGTTTAAAGGAATATTTAGTTATCAATTACTATAGCACAAAGCATGCTTAAAATCAAGCAAAAACTTTTGAGACCCATCTTATAAATTGCTAAAATCATATAATTGCGGGTACTGGTCACACTCTGGATTTTTAGGATGACAGATAGCTCTTCCAAAATAAATCATGGCCTGATGGGCTGCTAGCCACTGCTCAGGTGGTAAGATATCCATGACCCTCTTTTCCACCTCAAGTGGTGTCGCTGACTTTTTAACGATATCGTGGTGCTTGCAAATACGCTCCACATGAGTATCCACTGCAAAAGCTGGAATCCCAAATCCCACACTCATGACAACGTTGGCTGTCTTGCGACCAACACCTGCCAGACTTTCCAATTCTTCACGTGTCTGAGGGACTTGACCATCAAAATCGTCTAATAGTTGTTGAGCACATTTTTTAAGGAATTTAGCTTTATTCCGATACAGCCCCAAGCGAGAAATATGTGAAGCGATTTCACTCTCAGTTGCCACAGACATGGCTTGAGGCGTTGGGAAGGCAGCAAAGAGACCTGGTGTGGCCTTATTTACCGCTGCATCCGTTGTCTGAGCTGATAACATGACCGCAACCAAGAGTTCAAAATGATTAGTGAAATCAAGACTGGGCTTGGCATCTGGAAACAGAGCAATGATTTCTTCAAGCACCTTTCGTGCGCGTTTTTTTGACAAGACCATTATTCGTCTCCATCAAATAGTCCTTGTAAGCCAGCAAAAGGACTGTTCTCTTCTTTCTTGACTGCTTGTTGAGCTTGGTATTCTTCCTCAGTCATGATTTGCCAGTCATTTCCTGAAACAAATCCTTGACCAGCCTCTTCTTCAGCCGTCAAAACCTTAATAGGAATGTTGAGCAAGATATTGTCTGATACGCTCTCAGCAAGGTCAAGTTCTCCATTTTCGATAGGCAAGACCAAATCATCATCTAAAACTTCTTGATCTAGCTGGTTGGTTGCGCCTTCCATGAAAACTTCTGTGACTGGATAAGATTCAGCTAACTCAACTGGCTCCATACTACGACTTGAAGCAAGGATAATGGTGTAAGACAACTGATAATCTAAGAAATACATACGATCTTCGTACTGTACTTTCCCAACCGCAAGGATATCTCTCACATCTAAAATTTCTTGATTGCGTGCACGCAAGTCTGCAGCTAGGTCTAAACTTTGTTCAAAATGCAAGCCTTCAGACTGCTTACGAATCTCTTGAATATTTAATTTCATACTTCCTCCATAAAGATTTACTCTCTTGATTATACCATGAAAAGGCTACAAATCAGCCCACCAAACTTTGTAATTAAAATTGAATTTTTTAATATGTTTATCACTATATTTTTTAGTAATATACTATAGGAAAGAATACATGATAGCAAGGAAGACGCTCACATGGAAGACAAATTTTGAGATTTTATAGCTTGAAATTTCCAGTTTTCTGTTGACAAAATTTCCTGAAAGGTATAGGATAGAGATACTAATACTCGGAGGTAAGGGAGACATGAACAACTAAGTCTATCAAATAAAGAAACTTTATTTAGTAGATCTTGTTTTTGTCTCTTTTTGTGTGCTCTTTTCATACTAGATTTTCTAGTATCTTATCCTCATTGAAAATCAAAAAACTAGAAAGCTAACCATCTGCTCCTCTTGAGTTGGATTAGGCAATCCTAAGCTAGTTTGACGAGCTTTTCAACGGGGATAATAGAGTTTTCGATAGTGACTTTGGCTCTACTAGGTAAAGTGGAGCTTTTTGTTATGCACTATCGACATTCTAGAGAGGGCAATAGTATGATAAAAATCAATCACCTGACCATCACACAAAACAAAGATTTACGAGACCTTGTCTCTGACTTAAGCATGACCATCCAAGACGGGGAAAAGGTCGCTATTATTGGTGAAGAAGGAAATGGCAAATCAACCTTACTTAAAATTTTAATGGGGGAAGCTTTGTCTGATTTCACTATCAAGGGAAACATCCAGTCTGACTATCAGTCACTGGCCTACATTCCTCAAAAACTCCCCGAAGACTTGAAAAAGAAAACTCTACATGACTACTTCTTTTTAGATTTTATTGATTTAGACTACAGTATCCTCTATCGTTTAGCTGAGGAATTGCATTTCGATAGCAATCGTTTCGCAAGCGACCAAGAAATTGGCAGTCTATCAGGGGGCGAAGCTTTGAAAATTCAGCTTATCCATGAGTTAGCAAAATCTTTTGAGATTCTATTTTTAGATGAACCTTCAAATGATCTAGACCTAGAGACGGTTGATTGGCTAAAAGGTCAGATTCAAAAGATTAGACAAACTGTTATTTTCATTTCCCATGATGAAGACTTTCTTTCTCATACGGCAGATACTATTGTCCACTTGCGACTGGTCAAGCACCGGAAAGAAGCGGAAACGCTAGTAGAACATTTAGACTATGATCGCTACAGTGAGCAGAGAAAAGTTCATTTTGCCAGACAAAATCAGCAAGCTGCCAACGAGCAGAGAGCCTATGACAAAACCATGGAAAAGCATCGGCGAGTCAAGCAAAATGTAGAAACTGCACTTCGAGCTACCAAAGACAGTACTGCCGGTCGCCTATTGGCTAAAAAGATGAGAACTGTCCTCTCACAAGAAAAACGCTACGAAAGGGCAGCTCAGTCCATGACCCAAAAGCCACTTGAAGAAGAGCAAATCCAACTTTTCTTTTCAGAGATCCAACCATTACCGTCTTCCAAAATCTTAATCCAACTGGAAAAAGAAAATTTGTCCATTGATGACCGTGTTTTGGCTCAGGAACTACAACTAACTGTCTATGGCCAAGAAAAAATCGGTATCATAGGTCCAAATGGTGTTGGAAAATCGACTCTGCTAGCCAAGTTTCAACAACTGCTTAGCGCCAAAAGAGAAATTTCGCTTGATTTTATGCCACAAGATTACCACAAAAAACTGCAATTGGATTTATCACCAATAGCCTATCTAAGTCAAACTGGAGAAAAAGAGGAACTACAGAAAATCCAATCTCACTTAGCCAGTCTCAATTTCAGTTATTCAGAAATGCAACATCAAATTCGCTCCTTATCTGGCGGACAACAGGGGAAACTTCTGCTTTTGGATTTAGTCTTGCGCAAACCAAACTTTCTCCTTCTGGATGAGCCCACACGAAACTTTTCTCCAACTTCTCAACCCCAAATCAGAAAACTCTTTGCCACCTATCTAGGCGGTATCATCACTGTTTCGCATGACCGTCGTTTCTTAAAAGAGGTCTGTACGAGTATCTATCGTTTGACAGAACACGGTCTGGAGGTAGTTAATTTAGAAGATTTATAAATTTGCAATATAGCAGATAGGTGGGGCAAAAACACAATTTTAGGAGAAGAGAAAGTAAATTTTCCCATAATAAAACGCATAATATCAAGTTTTTTGCACACCTGATATTATGCGTTTTTCAGATTTTAAAGGCTTTTTCCCAGCCTTCATTTTACATACGTTTTAAACGTTCAATCCGTTCTGGGATAGGTGGGTGGGTATAAAAGAGTTTTTGGAACCCTCCACCTTTCTTAGGATCATTGATATAAAGTGCACTGCTGGCATCATCGACAGGACGACTCATCGGTTTACTATTATCTAACTTACGTAGAGCATTGATCATTCCTTGTGGATTACGCGTCAACTCGACACTGGAAGCATCAGCTAGGAATTCCCTCTGACGAGAAATAGCTAGTTGCACCAAAGTTGCAGCGAGAGGTGCCAGCACAATAGCTAGTAGGGAAACCACGAGCATAATGATTTCTATGCCATTTCCATCTCGGTCATCGTCACTTCGTCTGCGACCTGCGCCACCCCACCACATCATACGACCTGCCATACTAGAAAGCATGGTGATAGCACTGGCAAGGGCAACAGCAATAGTCGAAATACGGATATCGTAATTACGAATATGACTGACTTCATGTCCCATAACAGCTTCTAGTTCTTCACGATTCATGATAGCTAGGAGACCTGATGTCGCAGCAACCGCCGCATTTTGAGGGTTAGAACCTGTCGCAAAGGCATTTAAGGCTGGATCATCAATGATGAAAACACGAGGCATAGGAATCTGAGCCACCATAGCCATATCTTCTACTACATGGTAGAGGTCTGGTGCCGTTTGTTCATCCACCTCACGCGCTCCATTCATGGACATGACAATCTCTGTGGATTGAAAAATCATGGACAAGGCATAGATAAAGCCGATAATCAGCGCGATAACCAAGCCACCAAGCCCAGACCGCATAAAGAGGTAACCAACCGCATAGCCAACAAGAGCTAAGAGTAGGAAAAATACCAGCAACAAAATCCACGTTTTTCGTTTATTGCTTGCAATTTGATCAAACAACATCTTAGTCACCTAAACCGCTAAAATCAACCTTAGGAACTGCCTTTTCCTCTTCTGGTGTTTGAAGGAAATCTGCTGCTTTAAATCCAAACATTCCAGCGATAATATTGCTTGGGAAAGTTTCTAATTTTACGTTGTAGTTGCTGACAACACTGTTGTAAAGTTGACGAGAGTAAGAAATTTTATTTTCTGTGTTTGTCAACTCCTCTTGCAATTTAACAAAGTTTGCACTAGCTTTCAAATCTGGATAGCTTTCTGCAACTGCAAAAATACCTGAAACCTGACGAGTAAGGGCATCACTAGCTTTCATAGCTTCTGCTGGTGAAGTCGCTGCTGCCACTTGGTTACGCAGTTCTGCCACCTTTTCAAGGGTAGAACCTTCATATTTAGCATAACCTTTTACAGTCTCAATCAAGTTTGGCAAGAGGTCATTTCGACGTTTCAACTGAACATCAATTTGGCTCCAAGCCTCCTTGGTTTGCATACGATTCTTAACCAAACCGTTATAGCTAACAATCACAAAAATAACAATAAGAGCCAAAACTCCAAGAATAATCCAAGTCATGATATAAGTCCTTTCTACTTTTAGATTAGTACCAGTATATCAAATTTTTAATGATTGTGGTAAAATAAGATGATACTAAAGAAGGAAATAACTATGAAACCAGAAACATTTTACAACCTGCTTGCCGAGCAAAATCTTCCACTTTCGGACCAGCAAAAAAAACAATTTGAACGTTATTTTGAACTCTTGGTCGAGTGGAATGAAAAGATTAATTTGACGGCTATTACAGGTAAAGAAGAAGTTTATCTCAAACATTTTTACGATTCGATTGCACCCATTCTGCAAGGTTTGATTACAAATGAAACTATCAAACTTCTTGATATTGGAGCCGGTGCAGGATTTCCTAGTCTGCCGATGAAAATTCTCTATCCTCGGCTAGATGTGACCATCATTGATTCGCTCAACAAGCGCATAAACTTCCTCCAACTTTTGGCTCAAGAACTGGATTTGGACGGTGTTCATTTCTACCATGGACGTGCCGAAGATTTTGCCCAAGACAAAAACTTCCGTGCTCAATATGATTTTGTAACGGCTCGTGCGGTTGCCCGTATGCAGGTTTTATCTGAATTGACAATTCCTTACCTTAAAGTTGGCGGAAAACTATTGGCACTCAAGGCCAGCAATGCGCCTGAGGAGTTATTAGAAGCTAAGAATGCCCTCAACCTCCTTTTTAGTACAGTAGTAGACAATCTCAGCTACGACCTACCAAATGGAGATCCGCGTTACATCACAGTGGTGGAAAAGAAAAAAGAAACGCCAAATAAATATCCAAGAAAGGCTGGCATGCCCAACAAACGCCCGCTTTAAATTTTTTAGTAAAAAAATATTTACAAAGTTCGTAATTTCTGCTATACTATCACAAGCAAAGGTTTTTAATGTCATCCCGTGAGGTGACGAAGACGCAGAAATATTTAAAACTCTTTAAAGTCTAGATTTTAGAGAAGTCTTACTCTGAGGGCCTATTGCTGTAAAATAATGGGCTCTTTTTTGATGCCCAAAAGTGAGGTTTATATGAAACAAGAATCAACTGTTGATTTGTTACTAGACGTTGACCAACGTCCTTCGGCTGGAAAAGGAATTCTCCTTAGCTTCCAACACGTTTTCGCCATGTTTGGTGCGACCATCTTGGTACCCTTGATTTTGGGAATGCCTGTATCTGTTGCCCTTTTTGCTTCAGGTGTAGGAACACTCATCTATATGATTTCAACTGGTTTTAAAGTTCCCGTTTATCTAGGTTCTTCATTTGCCTTTATCACAGCTATGTCCCTAGCTATGAAAGAAATGGGTGGTGATGTATCTGCTGCCCAAACAGGGGTTATCTTGACTGGTTTAGTCTATGTCCTTGTGGCTGCTGGTGTTCGTTTTGCAGGTACAAAATGGATTGATAAACTCTTGCCACCAATCATCATCGGACCTATGATCATCGTTATCGGTCTCGGACTTGCAGGTTCAGCTGTTACTAACGCTGGTCTTGTAGCTGATGGAAATTGGAAAAATGCTCTTGTAGCCGTTGTTACTTTCTTGATTGCTGCCTTTATCAATACAAAAGGAAAAGGCTTCCTACGAATCATTCCATTCCTCTTTGCCATTATCGGTGGTTACCTCTTCGCACTAACTCTTGGTTTGGTTGACTTTACACCAGTTCTTAAAGCTAACTGGTTTGAAATTCCTGGTTTCTACTTGCCATTTAGCACAGGTGGTGCCTTTAAAGAATACAATCTTTACTTTGGCCCAGAAACCATCGCTATCTTGCCAATCGCTATCGTAACAATTTCTGAACATATCGGAGACCATACTGTTTTGGGTCAAATCTGTGGTCGTCAATTCTTGAAAGAACCAGGTCTTCACCGTACTCTTCTTGGTGACGGTATCGCAACTTCTGTTTCTGCCTTCCTTGGTGGACCAGCCAATACAACTTACGGAGAAAATACAGGGGTTATCGGTATGACTCGTATCGCTTCTGTCTCAGTTATCCGTAACGCTGCCTTTATCGCGATTGCCCTTAGCTTCCTTGGTAAATTCACTGCCTTGATTTCAACTATTCCAAACGCTGTACTTGGTGGTATGTCAATCCTTCTCTACGGAGTTATCGCAAGTAATGGTTTGAAAGTCTTGATTAAAGAACGTGTTGACTTCGCTCAAATGCGTAACCTAATCATCGCAAGTGCTATGTTGGTCCTTGGACTTGGAGGAGCTATCCTTAAACTTGGTCCAGTTACCCTTTCAGGTACTGCCCTATCAGCCATGACAGGAATCATCTTGAACTTAATCTTGCCATACGAAAATAAAGACTAATACTCTTCGAAAATCTCTTCAAACCACGTCAACGTCTCCTTGTCGTAGATATGGTTACTGACTTCGTCAGTTCTATCCACAACCTCAAAACAGTGTTTTGAGCAACCTGCGGCTAGTTTCCTAGTTTGTTCTTTGATTTTCATTGAGTATAGGAATCTAAACACATCAAAAAACGAGCATTTCCAATTACGGAAGTGCTCATTTTTCTTCTTTCTAAAAAAGGAAAGCCCTGCGGCCTTCCTTTGTCTTACTTGCGTTTCTTCTTCGCTTTCTTCATTTTGTTCGCCATGCGTTTCATAGACTGTTTCATGGCAAATTCACCGATTTTACCTTTTAGTCCGCCACCAAACATCTGGCTCATATCTGGCATTCCTGCTCCTCCGAAAGCTGATAAGTCAGGCATGCCACCTTGTTCCATCATTCCTTCAAGGGCAGACATATCCATTCCTCCCATATTTGGCATATTTTTAGGAAGGTTGTTTGGATTGATTCCCATCTGCTTCATCATCTTGTTCATATCACCAGACATGACACCCTGCATGAGCTGTTTAGCCTGGTTAAAGTCCTTTATGAATTTATTGACTTCGACAAATGTATTTCCAGAACCAGCAGCGATACGACGGCGACGGCTTGGATTTAACAAATCTGGGTTTTCACGTTCTTCAGGTGTCATGGAAGACACAATGGCACGTTTACGAGCAATCTGACGCTCATCTACCTTCATGTTTTGAAGGGCTGGGTTGTTAGCCATACCTGGAATCATCTTGAGCAAGTCTTCCATTGGCCCCATGTTTTGTACCTGATCCAACTGATCAATGAAATCATTGAAATCAAAGGTGTTTTCACGCATCTTCTCAGCCATTTCAAGGGCTTTTTGCTCATCGTATTCCTGAGAAGCTTTCTCAATCAGAGTGAGCATATCCCCCATGCCAAGGATACGGCTAGACATGCGGTCTGGGTGGAAGGTTTCAATGTCCGTAATCTTTTCACCTGTACCAGTAAACTTGATTGGTTTTCCAGTAATGTGACGAACAGATAGAGCAGCACCACCACGAGTGTCCCCATCAATCTTAGTAAGGATAACCCCAGTCACTTCCAACTGAGCATTAAACTCACGCGCAACATTGGCAGCTTCTTGACCAATCATGGCATCAACGACGAGCAGAATTTCGTTTGGTTGAGCCAATGCTTTTACGTCACGAAGTTCATTCATCAAAAGCTCATCAATCTGCAAACGCCCTGCCGTATCAATCAAGACATAATCATTATGGTTGGCTTGGGCTTGTTCCAAACCTTGACGGACAATCTCAACAGCTGGAACCTCTGTTCCAAGTGCGAATACAGGCACATCAATCTGTTGCCCCAGAGTTTTCAACTGGTCAATGGCCGCAGGACGGTAAATATCCGCTGCAATCATCAAAGGACGTGCATTTTCTTCCTTCTTGAGTTTGTTAGCTAGTTTACCAGCAAAGGTTGTTTTACCAGCCCCTTGCAAACCAACCATCATGATAATCGTAGGAATCTTAGGTGACTTGATAATCTCTGCCGTATCAGAACCTAAAACAGCTGTCAGTTCTTCATCAACGATTTTAATAATCTGTTGCGCTGGATTAAGGGTATCAATGACCTCATGTCCGACTGCACGCTCACGAACTTTCTTGATAAAGTCCTTCACAACAGGTAAGGCAACGTCGGCCTCAAGCAAGGCCAAGCGAATTTCTTTGGTTGCTTCTTGGACATCAGCCTCTGAGATTTTTCCTTTTTTACGTAGATTTTTAAAGACGTTCTGCAAACGTTCTGTTAAACTTTCAAATGCCATGTTTCTTCCTCTTATTCTCTATTATCAATTCTTGTTAAAATTTCTATCTGCTCTTGCAGAAAGTCATCCTCGGGATAGCGCTCCAAAATCTGATCAAAAATCTGACTGCGGACAATGTAGTCCGAGTACATGTGCAATTTCATCTCATAATCTTCCAGAATCTTTTCTGTCCGCTTGATATTATCATAGACAGCCTGACGACTGACACCGAACTCTTCAGCAATCTCAGCAAGACTGTAATCATCAGCGTAGTAGAGCTCGATATAATTCATTTGCTTATCTGTCAAAAGCGCTGCATAAAATTCAAAGAGCGCATTCATACGATTGGTTTTTTCGATTTCCATAACTTTTATTATACCAAAAAATAGCCTAATCTACCATACTAGGAAGCCAATTCGAGAAGATAGCTAGCTAAATTTGAAAAAGACAAAAGACTAGCCCCAAGTAATTTCCAATTGATAGCTAGCAAAGGGTTGTCCCTCTTGATTTTGTAGTTGATAGTCTAAATAAATCTTTTGTCCATCCACTTGATAACGATTCGTTTGGATAACAAACTCCTGCATGCCCATGGGTGTGGGGATATAGGCTAAACTATCACTATCCTTTAGAAAGCGCATAATGGTCTTGGGATTGGAAAAACGGGTCATAACCAGCTCTTGACCATGAAATTTAATCACTACTTTTTCCTTTTCCTCATTATAAAAAAGCAAATAGCTATAATCTCCCTTTTCATGCACTTCAACATCATATAGCTGGTCAATCACTTCCAACTGCTCATCAAACTGAATCGTATTTCGCATCCGAATCTTCACATCTAGTCCTCTTTCTTGTCTCTTGTTCTACTATTTTACCAAAAAGAGTAGGATTTTGCTATAATGGTCATATGAACGAAAAAGTATTCCGTGACCCAGTTCACAACTACATCCATGTCAATAATCAAATCATCTATGACTTGATCAATACCAAAGAATTTCAACGTTTGCGTCGCATCAAGCAACTGGGAACTTCCAGTTATACCTTCCACGGTGGGGAGCACAGCCGCTTCTCTCACTGTCTTGGAGTCTATGAGATTGCTCGACGTATCACAGAGATTTTTGAAGAAAAATATCCTGAGGAATGGAACCCGGCCGAGTCTCTCTTGACCATGACCGCTGCACTCCTACATGACCTTGGGCATGGTGCCTACTCCCATACTTTTGAACATCTCTTTGATACCGACCATGAAGCCATCACCCAGGAAATCATCCAAAGTCCTGAGACGGAAATTCATCAAGTCTTGCTACAAGTAGCGCCAGATTTTCCAGAAAAGGTTGCCAGTATCATTGACCATACCTATCCTAATAAGCAGGTCGTGCAACTCATTTCCAGTCAGATTGATGCAGACCGCATGGACTATCTCTTGCGCGACTCCTATTTTACAGGAGCATCCTATGGGGAATTTGACCTGACTCGAATCCTCCGAGTCATTCGCCCTGTAGAAAATGGGATCGCCTTTCAGCGTAATGGTATGCATGCCATCGAAGACTACGTCCTCAGTCGCTACCAGATGTATATGCAGGTCTATTTCCACCCAGCAACACGGGCCATGGAAGTTCTCCTACAAAATCTCCTCAAGCGCGCCAAGGAACTCTATCCTACGGACAAGGACTTCTTTGCACGAACTTCTCCACATCTCCTGCCTTTCTTTGAAAAAAATGTTAGCTTGACTGACTATCTGGCTCTCGATGATGGAGTTATGAATACCTACTTCCAGCTCTGGATGACCAGTCCTGACAAGATACTAGCAGACTTGTCGCAGCGTTTTGTCAATCGCAAAGTCTTTAAATCAATCACCTTTTCACAAGAGGACCAAGACAAACTTGCTAGCATGAGAAAATTGGTTGAGGATATCGGCTTTGATCCAGACTACTATACTGCCATTCATAAGAACTTTGACCTCCCTTATGATATCTATCGTCCTGAATCTGAAAATCCACGAACACAGATTGAGATTTTACAGAAAAATGGAGAACTAGCCGAACTCTCTAGCCTGTCTCCTATCGTCCAATCTCTTGCTGGCAGTCGCCACGGAGATAATCGCTTTTATTTTCCAAAAGAAATGTTGGACCAAAACAGCATCTTTGCAAGCATCACCCAGCAATTTTTACACTTGATTGAGAACGATCATTTTACCCCAAATAAAAACTAGAAGAGGAAATTTATGAGTATTAAACTAATCGCCGTCGATATTGACGGAACCCTAGTCAACAGCCAAAAGGAAATCACTCCTGAAGTCTTTTCTGCCATCCAAGATGCCAAAGAAGCTGGTGTCAAAGTCGTCATTGCAACTGGCCGCCCTATCGCAGGTGTTGCCAAACTTCTGGACGACTTGCAGTTGAGAGACGAGGGTGACTATGTCGTGACCTTCAACGGTGCCCTTGTCCAAGAAACTGCTACAGGACATGAGATTATCAGCGAATCCTTGACCTATGAGGATTATCTTGATATGGAATTTCTCAGTCGCAAACTCGGTGTCCACATGCACGCCATTACCAAGGACGGTATCTACACGGCCAATCGCAATATCGGAAAATACACAGTGCACGAATCAACCCTCGTCAGCATGCCCATCTTCTACCGCACCCCTGAAGAAATGGCTGGCAAGGAAATCGTCAAATGTATGTTCATCGATGAACCAGAGATTCTCGATGCTGCCATTGAAAAAATTCCAGCAGAATTTTACGAACGCTACTCCATCAACAAGTCTGCTCCTTTCTACCTCGAACTCCTTAAAAAGAATGTGGACAAAGGTTCAGCCATCACTCACCTAGCTGAAAAACTCGGATTGACAAAAGATGAAACCATGGCGATTGGGGACGAAGAAAATGACCGCGCCATGCTGGAAGTCGTTGGTAACCCCGTTGTTATGGAAAATGGAAATCCAGAAATCAAAAAAATCGCCAAATACATCACTAAATCTAATGATGAATCTGGTGTTGCCCATGCTATTCGTACATGGGTATTGTAAAAGGAAAGAATAGATGAAAACCGCTCAGTTGAGCGGTTTTTAGTATGAACATATCACAATAAGAGTTAATCAATAAATTGAATGGCTGTTATATCAAATGGAGACTTTATCACTCTGGTAATTCTACCTCCAAGCTCATATCCGAAAGTACAGCGAATCACTTCCTTTAGTCAAACATATAACTGAACAACATTGTTTATCTTCCTGCACTTTCATATTTTTTCAATCCTTTTCTAAAAATTGTACGACTGATAATAATCAAAAAAACTGTAAAAACTATTTGATAGAAAAATAGGTTCAATGTATCTTTCCCTAAAAATATTAATACTGCAGGATTGGCAATTAATAAATTGGGAACAAATAACATAGTGATCAATCTGTTAATACCTGTAAAAATATTATATGGATACTTAGAAATTCCAATATAATTCAAAAATACATCTACTTTTGAAAATTTAGTTGGGAACCAAAATGAACTAATCGTTATTAGAAACCAAATTGAATAATATATAATACAACCACACATTAAAGAAAGGATATAAAATAATATTTTTAATGAATTTAAATGTACATTTAAATTTCCATAACTTATAAAAATGATCGCAAGACCAAAAAAAGTATTCACGAATTGAACTAAATTAAATGATCTAAAAATATAGAACAACTGAGTATCAAACGGCCTCAATAAAATTTGATCCAAGTTACCACTCAAAATATCTGATTCTAAAATTCCCATACTTCTAATTAACAATCCCATCATAACTCCATCTACAATAGTGTAGGAACCTACCAAAAATAAAATTTGATAATAGTCCCAACCATTAAAAGAGTCTATGTTTAAGAAAATCAATCTAAAAAATACAATAGGTAAACCAATCCACAGTATCGACGAAAATAGACCACAAAAGAAGTCAAAATGAAAATTCATATCAGATTTAAAACCAAAATGAAGTAGCCTAAAAATTACTTTTATTCTAAACATTTTATCCTCCCACATTTGAGAAGTGCTCCACTCCTTTTCTCAATATGAATCTTGATATAATATAAAAAATGATGCACCAAATCAATTGAATACAAATAATTCTCAAATAGTCTATTAATTTATATGTATCATTACTAAACATCTGAAGCGGTTCATATACTAAGTATTTAAAAGGTAATACATCTAAAAACAGACGAAAATTATTTGAAAAAAAACTTAAAGGCAATAATATTCCTGATAAAAACTGAATTACTATTTCTTTAACAGTAAGGACAAAAAATATATTTTCTAACCAAAAAGAAAGCATACCTACACAACATGATATTAAAAACCATAGAACCATAGATAGAATAATTACAATACTTCCTAAAATAAGAATTTCAATGGTTAATAACTCATTCTTGTAATAAACACTGGAGAATAAAATGACAGGAATGATGATAAATAATAAATGAGCAAGCCTATCTCCAAGCATTTTACAAAAATAATACTTATAAAAAGTAACAGGTTTTATTAATATGCTAAAAAAATTTCCTGAATGAACATCGTCATTGATTTCCCAATCAACTGGATAAAAAACAAAATATGAAAAAATTATAGTCCCCAAATAGTATTGAACCATTGAGGTAAAATCATATCCTGCTATATTTATCTGGTTACTCTGATATATATACGTCCATAAAAATACTGATATCATAATTTGTATACTTGCCTGTAACATTAACAATAGTACACTTGATTTATAGTTCAAAATAGATCGAAATGATATCAGAATAATAGACATTTCTTTTTTCAATTGTGCTCCTTTTTTGTAAAATAGTTTTGTAAAATAATTTCTTCTAAAGAAAGATTTGATATTTCAAAATCTTCTATATCTACAAGCTTATTGATTGATTCTAATGTCTCAAAGACAAAATCTCTAGGTATTTTTAGTATACATTCCGATTTTGTTTGAGAAATGACTACTACTCCTTTAACAGAGCATAACTCTGGTACAAAATCTAATGTCATTTTTATCTTTAAATATTTAAAATCAGAAAATTTAGATAAAATAACATCCATTGACTCCTGCAAAATAATTTTTCCTTTGTCAATGACGATTAATTCGTCACAAACAGACGAAATATCATCCATATCATGACTCGTTAAAATAATAGTAGTATGACATTCTTCATTCATTTTCTTTAAAAATGTTCTGATATCTTTTTTAGACTGTATATCTAACCCTATAGTAGGCTCGTCTAAAAATAATATTTCCGGACTTGTTAAAGATGCCGCGATAAACTCCATTTTCATTTTTTGTCCAAGAGAGAGGGTCCGGACCTGCTGGTAAAGCTGATCTTTTACATTCAACAAATTGCTTAATTCCTGAATTCGTTCTTGTAAAATCGCCGGTTCTACCTCATATAAAGTACCAATCAATTGAAAATAATCCATAGCCGAAACATCTTGAAATAACTGTAATTTATTTCCTACTACTATTGAAATTTTTTTTCTAAAATTTATACTTCTTTTAAATGGAATTTCTCCATTCACTTCTAATTTTCCGGAACTAGGATAAAGAGTCCCAGTCAACATTTTAATCGTTGTGGATTTACCAGCTCCATTACTCCCAATAAAGCCAACTATACTCCCTCTCTTAATCGTAAAACTAATATCTTGAACAGCTCGAATCGTTATTTGATTACGTTTCAAAAATCTCTTGATAAATGGGAGTCTTGAATCAAAATTATAAAAATTTTTAGATAAATTCTGAGCATTAATAACTATTTCACTCATATATCTCTCCTTTCGATAAAATATATTTACTTGTACTTTTTCCATACTTTACCAAAATGCTAAAGATTGAGCTAAAATCTTCGGGATGGGTAAAATAATAGATGTTAAATATATGTCTTCGTGTACTTCTGTTATTAAATCAATAATCCTCTGACTACTCTTAGAAGATATCAAAAATTCCGACCACAACGTTTCTTATTGATTTTATAACGGTTATAGTAATCATACATTTAAAGATTCAAATTCCATAATCCATTCCTTGCTATTCATAAATTACCTCCATTTTTTATAGTCAGTCTAATATCTACAATTTTCTATATAATATTATTGTATCATTATTTTATATATTCGTATATAAATAAGACAATATTCCTCATAACTAATTTACATTAAACAGAGATAAATCAGTCAAAAATTAATTATTTAACTAACATAGCGAGCATAAATAACTTATACCTATAAAGACTTACTCCTATGATCTACTTAACCTCATAATCATCAAAATCAAAACAAATATTTAGTCAAATTTTGGTCACACTTTGGTCAAAAATTCCAAAAATACTAAGTTATTTTAAATATTCTCCTTTTTTGTTAAAATTTCACCAGTTTCAGCATATAAAGGTAAATTATATCTTCTTACTTTTTTCCAAAACAGCAACAGCCTTATCAGAATATAAAACCATAGCTTCAATCCTCTTTTACATCATCTTCAATATCTAGTTTCACTTCAAAAGGAATACTTCTAGTTAAAACACATTGCTTCAAAAATAACTTTACAGCAGTTGTCATATCTAAACCTAATTCATTAAAAATTGCAGTTGCTTCTTTTTTTAAATCATCATCAACTCTAACAGCAATTTGTGGCATAGTATTTTCTCCTTTTTATTCTGTATGTCTATTGTATCACTTCCAGACAGACAAATTCAAATTTTTATACATATTAAATACAAAGTAAAATAGACCAGCTTCCTGATCTACTTTATTCTATATTCATAAAAATCAAAACAAATTTTTGGTCAAATTTTGGTCAACGTTTGGTCAAAAAAACAAAATATACTATACTATTTTAAAAAACTAAATTGTGATGATTGCCTATAAATAAAGACTTTGAATATTCTTTATGTTTCTTTACGCTTCTTAAAATGCCCCCTGCAGGAATCGAACCTGCAACTACTCCTTAGGAGGGAGTTGTTATATCCATTGAACTAAGGGAGCTAGATAAAAACTCTGCTGAAAAAGCAGAGTTTTTTAGTCGAATTAACGACGGATTTCTTTGATACGAGCTGCTTTACCTTGAAGAGCACGCAAGTAGTACAATTTCGCACGACGTACTTTACCGTAACGAACAACTTCGATTTTTTCAACACGTGGAGTGTGGATTGGGAAGATACGCTCAACACCTACACCGTTAGAGATTTTACGAACTGTGTAGTTTTCTGAGATGCCAGCACCTTTACGTGCGATAACAACACCTTCAAAAATCTGGATACGTTCACGGTTACCTTCGACAACTTTCGCGTGTACACGAACAGTGTCACCAGGACGGAATGATGGGATATCTGTACGAAGTTGACCTTCAGTCAAGCTTTGGATTAATGGATTCATTTTATTCTCCTATCTTTGTCAATCTTGAGGAATCTTCCTCAGCGGATAAACTGTATTTTTGTGCGTCCATTACACACAAGATACAGTTTACCAAATTTCCACAAAAAAGTAAAGAAATTTATAGCAGAATTCCTAAAAAAATCGCAACCAAACCACCTAGGTAGGTCAAAGCCAGGTAAGAATAAAAGACTTTCCTATCGCTCAGCAACCTTTGGAGTTCGTCATTCAAGGTAGAGAAGGTTGTTAACCCTCCACAAAATCCTGTTGCTAAAATAGCATAGACTTCCTTAGACTCTACATGATTGTAGAATAATCCAATCAAAAAACACCCTAAAAGATTGGCTATGAGCGTTCCGAATGGCAATTTAAATGCTTGATTATAGCGGGAAAAGAAATAACGCACTAAAGCTCCGAAGCCACAAGCAATTGCAAGATAGACGATTACCATTTCTTCCTCCCCAAATAGTAAGCCAAGAGTAGGCCTCCACCGATGCTCAAAAGCAAATACATAACCAAACTCAGATAACGCCCTGTATCAAGCAGTTTCACAGCATCAAGCATGAGACTAGAAAAGGTTGTTAGACCTCCGCAAAAACCCGTCCCCAGTGCTAAAACCAATCCCTTACTAGTCCCCTTATAGACCAGATAACCCTTGACAAGATAAACCAGGCAGAAAATTCCCAGATAGTTGACAAAGAGAGTACCCCAAGGAAAGTCTGGACTGGCTGGTAACCAAGTGGAAACTAGGTAGCGGACAAGTCCGCCCAACATAGCAGCTAGAAAAATCCCTAGCGGATAAAATTGTTCTTTTTTCATTTGATATTTTGATCCTGATAATCACGCGAACGTTTGAGTATATCCGAAAAAGTCGCTACAATAGTCTCCTGATAGCGCTTGTCTCCTACACGACTTCTAACCTTTTCAAAAATAACCGCTTCTCTCTTGGTATCTAAAATCGGTTTACCCGAAGCTTTCTTATAAGCGACAACCCCTTCAACCAAGTGCATTCGTTCTTCTAGAAGTTTAACAATTTGATCGTCGATTTGATCAATTTCTTGACGAATAATATCTAAATCCATACAGTCTCCTCCTTTATTTGAATTATTGTATCAAAAAGCCACCAAATAGGCTAGTAAAATCCCAACTCACGATAAAAAAATGCACTGATTGATTGTATCAGCGCACTTTTATGCTTATCCTACTTTAGCAGCCAATTCTTCTGCGAATTGTTCTAAACGTTCAATGTCTTCTTCCTCAGCAGAAAGATCAACTTTAACACACTCTGAACCTTTTTCTGCCCCTGTTGAAACAAAAACGCGGTCAAAGTCATCTACAGCCTTACAAAATTCATCGTAGAAGGTATCTCCTGACCCAACCACTCCGTAGATTTTACCATTCAAGTTGAGATCTGCTAGGTCTTCGTAGAAGTCCATCATCTCATCTGGCAATTCTCCATCACCATAAGTATAGGTCGCAACGATAGCGATGTCTGCTTCCAAGAAGTCTGAAGCGTCAACAGTTGTACATTCATCAACATCGACATCCAAGCCCAAGTCACGTAATTTGTCTGCTACAATATCTGCAATTTCTTCGGTATTACCGGTCATACTGGCAAATACAATTTTTGCTAATGCCATATCGTCCTCCTCAATTTATCTTTCTCCATTATATCACATCTTTTTCATTTTAAAAATAAAAATTCTTGTGCTACAATGAAATGAGAAAGAATTGAGGTTATTTATGGAAATTTGCCATCAAATTTTAGAAAAAATCAAAGAATACGACACGATTATCATTCACCGTCATATGAAACCAGACCCTGATGCCTTGGGCAGTCAGGTGGGATTGAAAGCTCTTCTCAAACATCATTTCCCAGAAAAAACCATCAAAGCCGTTGGTTTTGATGAACCGACTCTTACTTGGATGGCTGAAATGGATCTTGTTGAAGATAGTGCCTACCAAGGTGCACTTGTCATCGTCTGTGATACGGCCAATACTGCTCGTATCGATGATAAGCGCTATCGTCAAGGTGATTTTCTCATCAAGATTGACCACCATCCAAATGATGATGTATACGGTGACCTGTCTTGGGTCGATACAAGTTCAAGTAGCGCTAGCGAGATGATTACCCTATTTGCCCAAACAACCCAACTGGCCTTGTCAGATCGAGCTGCTGAATTGCTCTTTGCAGGAATTGTTGGTGATACAGGTCGCTTCCTCTACCCTTCTACCACTGCACGCACCCTCCGCCTAGCTGCGTCTCTGAGAGAACAAAACTTTGACTTTGCAGCTCTCACTCGCAAAATGGACACTATGAGTTACAAAATTGCTAAACTGCAAGGCTACATCTACGACCATTTGGAAGTGGATGAAAATGGTGCTGCTCGCGTTATCCTGAGTCAGAAAATCTTAAAACAATTCAATGTTACCGATGCTGAAACTGCAGCCATTGTCGGTGCACCTGGACGTATTGACAGTGTAAGTATCTGGGGAATTTTTGTAGAGCAGGCTGATGGCCACTACCGTGTTCGCTTACGCAGTAAAATCCATCCTATCAATGAAATCGCCAAGGAACATGATGGTGGAGGCCACCCTCTAGCAAGCGGTGCTAATTCCTATAGTCTAGAAGAAAACGAAATCATCTACCAAAAGTTAAAAAACTTGCTTAAAAACTGATAAAATACTTGCCAAACTTTTCAGAATCTGATAGACTAGTATGGTAACAATCTATGGCTCGCAAAGAGACCATGGCAGAAAGGAAATATTGCAAAATGAAAAAAGATATCCATCCAGAATATCGCCCAGTTGTCTTCATGGACACAACTACTGGTTACCAATTCCTTAGCGGTTCAACAAAACGCTCTAACGAAACAGTTGAGTTCGAAGGCGAAACTTACCCATTGATCCGTGTGGAAATTTCATCAGACTCACACCCATTCTACACTGGACGTCAAAAGTTCACTCAAGCAGATGGACGCGTGGATCGTTTCAACAAAAAATACGGTCTCAAATAATGATAAAAAAGAACAGTTTCAACTGTTCTTTTTTTCTTCTTTTTATAAACCAATCACTACTACTTTCTATTTGTCAACCGTCACGCTGACACTATAATTGATTTCAAACGGGGTTAAAAAATATCGAAAAGAAGCTTGATATTGAGAATAGTCAAGATGATTGAAACTACGTAGCCTAGGATTGTGTTCCACTTGGCATTGGTAAATTCTCCCATCACTGACTTCTTAGAAGTCAGATAAATTAAGGGAAAAATTGAGAATGGAAGAGCGATTGAAAGAAAGACCTGTGAATAGACCAATAACTGATCTAAGGTCTTTTCTTGATGCCCAAACAAGACAGCAACTATCATCACAGGGAGCAAGGCAAAAATCCGTGTTCCGACACGAATAACCCACTGTGGTAATTTCATATGCAAGAAACCTTCCATAACGATCTGTCCAGTCAAAGTACCTGTAATAGTAGAATTTTGGCCACTTGCTAAGAGAGCTAAAGCAAACAAAGTTGACAGAGTTGAGCTGGCTATCGCTCCTGCTATTGTCGAATCCTGTAAAGCATTGTACATTTGAGAGAAAGCTGAAATTTCAGATGCATGGCCAAAAAAGAGGGAGGCGCCTAAAATAAGAAGCAAGGAATTGACAACAAACGCTAGAGACAACTGAAGATTTGAGTCCCAGGTCATAAAACGGACAGCTTTTCGTATATCTTTCTTATCCTTATGGTTGATTTTTCTTGTTTGAGATAGGGATGAATGGAGATAGAGATTATGGGGCATGACTGTTGCTCCCACAATCCCTAAAGCCAAAGTCAGTTGACTCTCATGTCCTGGCAAGGAACTTTCAAATAAAGTCGAAGTCGGTAAATAGCCACCAAAAATCCCCTGCATACTTGGATTAGATAAAGCAACCAGATAAGAAAAGATACCTAATATGGTTAAGATAAGGGTTGTAACAATAGATTCAATCTTCTTGAACCCAAATTTCATCAACAAAAGCAAAAGAAATACATCTAAAACGGTTAGAAGTATCGCGACCATAATCGGTATTTTAAACAAAAGATTTAAGGCAATTGCTGAACCTATAACCTCAGCCAAGTCTGTCGCCATTAAAGCTAATTCTAAAATCACCCATAGACTATAGCGGAGCCACTTGGGGGCATGATGAGCTGTTGCCTGCGCTAAATCCATCCTCGTCACGATACCTAGCTTTCCAGCCATCTGTTGTAGCTGCATGGCGATGATGGATGAAATCAAAATAACAAATAAGAGACTATACTTATAGGAAGCACCTCCAACCACACTGGTAATCCAGTTTCCGGGATCCATATAACCAACTGCAACAAGAGCTCCAGGCCCTAAAAATGCTTTTAGATTTTGCCAAAAATGATTGTTATTCGGAGTTTCAATAGATTGATTGATCTCTGAAAGAGAGACCTTTTTGTAAGAAGACATCGGAATATTCACTTTCTAATCTTGTCTTTGCCTATTTTATTAATGGAGTTTTGAAAATATAATGAAAATAATTTCCTATTTCCAATCTATTCTTATTATATCACATTTTGAAATGATTCTTAAGGAAAGCATGATAGTTCACAGTTGATAATTCCAGCAATCAAATTCATTCGTAATCCAAATCATTTACGTCGATTTCGTTAGGTTGTTGAAAACATTTTAAACGTTTTTACTTTGGCCAAAATATTCTCAACCTTGATTCTCTCTTTAGATAGCACATGATTATAGGATTTATCTTCAAGAGTTAGTGGCTTAAGTTTGCTTGATTTCCTCGGAATTTGCGCTTGTGAATACATCTTCATGATCCCTTGATAACCACTGTCTGCCAAGATTTTACCAGCTTGTCCGATATTTCTGCGACTCATTTTGAACAACTTCATATCATGGCAATAGTTCACTGCAATATCCAAAGAAACAATTCTCCCTTGACTTGTGACAATCGCCTGAGCCTTCATAGCATGACATTTCTTTTTAAAAGAATAATTGGCTAGTTGATTTTTTAGGACGATTGATTTTTACCTCTGTTACATCCACAATCACCGTATCCTCAGCACTAAGATGAGTTTTTGAAATCGTAAAGCCACTTTGAATAAGAGTTGCTTCAACCCATTGACTCCGACGGATTAAGTTGCTTTCGTGAATGCCAAAATCAGCCGTAATTTGTTCATAAGTGCGGTATTCTCGCATGTATTGAAGAGTAGCCATGAGGAGGTCTTCTAGGCTTAACTTAGGGGTTCGTCCACCTTTTGCGTGTTTAAGTTGATAAACTGTTTTTAACACAGCTAACATCTCTTCAAAAGTAGTGCGCTGAACACCAATAAGGCGCTTAAATTGTGCATCAGTTAATTGTTTACTTACTTCATAATTCGTAGTTTTATTGTATCATATTTTGTTTCGCAGGAAGTCTACTTTTATTTTCCACTGCCAAGCACAATTCTTAGATTCTCTCAGAAAAAGATTAGACTTTTAACCCCAAAATTGATAAAATAAAAAGGAAAATAAGATAAAAGGAAACTATAAATCACTATGATGAACATGCAAAAATTGAACATACTGTTTTTAATTTTTGTAAACATCAAAAAGGTTGGTTTAAAAGGGTTTTAAGCCCTTAAGATTTTTTATCCAACACTACTATTCACGCATCCAAGACAAAATCTTGGCAAAAAATACAGTAGCAAAGAGTACACCAAACTACCACTCATTATGGGCGGTAGTTTTCTTTTCGTCTAAAATAGAGATAAAAAGATAGGTGGTAGCCTTATGCGTTACGGTTATGTTCGAGTATCTACAAGAGAACAAAATATTGATAGGCAATTTTCAGCCTTAGTAGAAAACAAATTACCAAAAGAAAATATTTTTATTGATTATGTTTCAGGAAAGGATTTTGACAGAATCGAATATCAAAAATTATTAACTACCTTGAAGGAGAATGATGAATTAGTTATTAAATCAATTGATAGATTGGGAAGAAACTATGATGAAATTTTAGAACAATGGCAATCAATTACTAAGAAAAAGAAAGTAAATATAACTGTTTTAGATTTCCCCTTATTAAACACAAAGAACAGCGATGACAATATCACAGGAAAACTAATATCTGACATCGTTTTGCAAGTTCTATCTTATGTGGCACAGTTTGAAAGAGAACAAATCAAACAAAGACAAATGGAAGGAATACGAGAAGCAAAGAAAAAAGGGAAAAAATTCGGTAGACCAAAATTGCTTGCCCCGGATAATCTCCCTGATGTAATAGCTCAATATACGAAAAAAGAAATAACCTTACGAGAAGGTGCAGACATCTTAGGAGTATCAAAAAGCACCTTTCATAATTGGA
The DNA here is from genome assembly GCF_946190285.1 of Streptococcus mitis. GTDB lineage: Bacteria > Bacillota > Bacilli > Lactobacillales > Streptococcaceae > Streptococcus > Streptococcus mitis_CP. The sequence continues at coordinate 512,166 of NZ_CAMHZX010000001.1, forward strand.
TAAAAAATTCATAGTTCCTGTCAAAAAAACTAGGATTTTTTGGACAGGAAATACACTTTATTTTAGAACCATTTTCGTTAGAAAAAAGGTTCTAAAATCCAGCATTTTGACCGATTATTATTACACTACCATTCTATCAAGTTTGTCCAAAAAAGTCTAGATTTTAGGACAAACTGATTACTTTACAACAAATAAAAATAGGGGGTATTAAATGAATGCGCAAACAAACTAAAAAATTTACACTTGCAACTATCTCAGCTCTATCACTTCTTGGCACTGGAGTCATCACAGCTAATCAAGTATCAGCTAGCGAGAATACGAGTACTGAAAAACAAATAGACGCAACAATTACAAAAGTTGAAATTGATTATTTTGGACTTAGCTTCGAAGGAAAACTTTCAGAGCCACTACAACACGGAGGTGATAAGGCTGCTAAGGGAAATATTACTTTGATTGATAAAGCGACCGGAAAAATTGTGTACCAAAGTCACGATGCTGTCATTTTTAGTGGTCTAACTAGAGATGTCAGTGATCAATTTTTGCAACCTTTATTTTATAGCAATCAATTTAAAGGTGATGTTTTTGTTTCAGAACAATTTCCAGATGGAACATATATTTTGGAGATGTCTGGAGAAGCTGGTTCGCCTTACGATGACTTAACTGATACAAGAAAACGTGTCTTTAAAGCTAGCAAAGAGGTTACAATCGGAAATCCTTCTACAAATTCAAATACTAACACAACAACTCAATCAGGTTCGAATTCTAATATCTCAGGTAGTTGGCTACAATCTGGTTCTCGCTGGTGGTATAAACATGCCGACAGCTCTTACAAAACTAATGGCTGGGAAAAAATCAATGGCGTTTGGTATCGCTTTGACTATTCTGGTTGGATGCAAACAGGATGGGTAAAAGACGGCAGCTGGTACTATCTTGACGGTTCAGGTGCTATGAAGACTGGTTGGCTAAAAAATAACGGTAACTGGTACTATCTTGACGGTTCAGGTGCTATGAAGACTGGTTGGATGAAGGTATCTGGTAAATGGTACTATGCTTATAGCTCTGGTGCACTAGCAATCAATACGATGACCCCTGATGGCTACCGTGTCAATTACAACGGTGAGTGGGTTTAACATACAATAGAAATAGATTAAGGAGATAATTATATGAACAAAGTTATAAAAATTGAAGATGAAACAGTTTATGTTGGAAAAGGTGATAATGGCCAATTTACTGCAATTTCAAGAAAAAGTTTTGGTTTTGAACCACAAGTAGGTGATTACGTAGAATTTTATCAAAACGGTGATGAGTATATTGTTTCAAAAATAGATAACACATCTCCAGCTAGCTCTAGTCAACATTCAAATGGGGTGAGTGATAAATCTAAACTTGCCGCAGCCTTATTTGCCCTATTTTTAGGAGCACTTGGTGGCTACGATTTTTACATCGGAAATTCTAAACAAGGGTACAAGCGTATCGGCATAACTCTGCTAGCTATCATTCCTATTTTATTACCATTTGTTTTACTAGCAAATGCAATTTGGAATATTATAATTACTATTCAAGTTTTAACGTCCAAAACTGGTAGCAAATGGCACCAAGATGCTCAAGGTTTAGAATTGCAAGATTAAACATATGAAAAAATTATTTCTATTCAGTATTAGTATTTTAGCTATCTCTATTTTAACGGCTTGCCAACATCAGAGTGAAAATACTTCTGCAACAAGTTCTAAAGCGATTGCCTCAAGTACTAGTTCCACTTCTTCCACATCGGAAGAGAAGAAAAATGATTACACCCTATATAATCCTGTCCTTAAAGAATATGCCAAAGTATTAGATGGTTCATCAGCTTCACCTAAAGAGCTCAATTCAAAAGCAAACTTAAAAAATACTTATCCTAAAGAATACTCTGGACTACAATACAGCTTGTATGATTTAGACCAAAATGGTACGGACGAACTTTTGGTTGCCCTTAAAACGGATTCTAACTATTACGATTTATTAGATATTCGAACTCTTAAAAATGACGAAGTTATTCGACTGACCAATGCAGAAAACAATCTGGACTTTATTGGAGAGCGAGTACATTTTAATCCTTTAGAAAATGGCTATTTCCAATTATCTACCCGTGTATCTACTAATCAAATCCAAGTTAAACTATACAAGTTAAATCAGGATGGAACACGGTTAGAGTTAATTAGCGAATCAGATACAGAAGAGGGACTGGGGACAAAACCACCTTCCCTTGATATAAGATCTTTCTCTTGGAAGTCTGTCACAAGTCTCATAAATGGAGAAACTAGCCTTCCGTCAGAAAGCAAAGGGATGGATATTTCTGCAATTCAAAATGGGGATTTTTCTAGTGTCTCAGGAACTTGGAGGAATCGTTCAGGTATTGAATTTACTTTCGACAAAAATGGTTTAGTAAGTGATAAGTCCAAAATTTCAATTGAACATGTTAAAGAAATTGACCACTATCTTAAGGCAAATTCTGTTTCTAAAGATGGAGGTGCTGGTGCAGCTATTGCCTTTTTACCAGCAGGAATCCCTATAACTATGTCTGTCACCTCTTCTACAGATAATGGCTATACCGACTCATCTGATATCACACAAGACCGCTTATGGTTTGGACAACAACTTATCAATGGTAGTACTGAGGGATTTTTCTATAAAGTAGAATAGTGTTAGTAAACCCTTAAACGAGCTCATAAAATATCTAGCAACTTTTCATAAACACATATAGGATAAATATTCTTATGCTCTGAGAATATCTATCCTATATTTTTATTCCATCTACATCCCTATCGATACTTGATGAATTCTCTCTAAAAAAGATTAGACTTTTAGCCTCAAAATTGATAAAATAAAAAAGAAAATAATTGAAAAAGGAAACTGTAAATCACCATGATGAACATGCAAAACATGATGCGCCAAGCACAAAAACTTCAAAAACAAATGGAACAAAGTCAAGCAGAACTTGCTGCTATGCAATTTGTTGGCAAATCTGCTCAAGACCTTGTTCAAGCGACCTTAACTGGTGACAAAAAAGTTGTCAGCATTGACTTCAATCCAGCTGTTGTTGACCCAGAAGACCTTGAAACTCTTTCAGATATGACTGTTCAAGCTATCAACTCTGCTCTTGAACAAATCGATGAAACTACCAAGAAAAAATTAGGTGCTTTCGCTGGAAAATTGCCATTCTAAGCATAAGAAAAACAAGCATTCATGAGAATACTTGCCTATCATGGGAGGAACAACTGTTCCTCTTTTTGATTACTAAAAATTAAAGAATTCCATGGCCTGTTTGAAAAGCAATTCAGTATACTCTGGGTCTTCTTGGGCAATGGTAACCTGATCTTGAATCATTTCCAAGTCATCCGTTATCATGCCGTCTGCACCCAAATGAACAGATTTATCAAAGGATTCTGAACTATTGATGGTCCACACGTACAATTTCTGATCGGTATTCCAAAGCTTGTTGACAAAATTTTCATCTAAAGTTGAATACTCCATGGTATAACCTGTAGCCTTGGTTCTTGGAAAAATACTATTATAAGGTAGGATAAAAAAGACTGGAATTTGAGTATCGTAGGCTAAAAGCTGGTCAATCACATGGTAGTCCAAGGATTGCATTTGGTGACCATTCTGCTTAAGAACCGTTCCATATTTTTCCATAAAGCGTTTCATCATATTTGGACTATCTTTTCGACTGGTTTTAATTTCAATAAGGAGTTTTTGATGCAATTCATTGGCTTTATTGAGATAGTCATCAAAACTAGACACCTTGCTATGATAGCCATTTTCTGAAATATCAAGTTTGGTTAATTCTTCCAAAGTGAGATCCTGAGGATTGGCATTAACTCCTGTCAAATTCTTGATATTAGCATCATGCATCATGACAAACTGACCATCTTTTGTTTCCTGAACATCCGTCTCAACGAAATCTGGAGATAACTGAGCCGTCTTTTCTAAAGATTGGACTGTATTTTGTACACCATTCTTATTAGATACTCCCCTGTGAGAGATAATCAAAGGTTTATTGGCAACTGGAGCTTCTAAATAAACATAACCCTCAAGAGCGAAAAAGATACCAGCACATCCCATCACTCCCCATCTCATCCAGTGGTCTTTCTTTCTCCTTGGTGTGATTTCTAATTCTTCTCCTGTTAAGAAGGAAACAAATTTAATGAGAAAGTAAGTCAAGGCCATATAGTGGAAATTCTTAATCAAGACAAAGTTGATAATTCCCAGTACAAGAGACTCCTTATGGGTCAAACCATCCATCAGCACCTGACTTGCCAAGATTGGAATCAATAAAAGAATGAAAAATAGATAGGTTTTGACGACAATCCAGAGCAAGTTCCAAATATAAAACCAGGAGTGCTTTCTTGTCTTTTCTAGACTATATCTGACCGCTTCTTTGACTGTTTTTTTCTCAAATAAAAGCTGAGGTAGGGCAAACATCAAACGTACTGAAATGTAAAATAGAAGTAAAGCCAGAATAGTAACCACTATACCTACTAGCCAATACTTGTCTTCTATATAATCAATGATAAAGTCCGGAATGACGATTTTATTGAGGTAGTAAATCTTTAAAATCTTTCGAATCAATGGAAAGAGCATCATGACATAAAAGAAGATAAAGGCTATCTTGGAAAGCGTCACTTGCTTCATAAACAAGATACTTTGGCGAAAGACCTTACGACTGTACTCCAGCAAGGTCCTTTTTTCATGGCATAATAAATGCCGAGCACCAATAAAGAGAAGTCCTATCTGGTAATAGGCGACCAGTAAATTAACGATTACCAGAACAAATAAAGCAAGACTAACAAAGGGAGAACCTTTTATAATGGCAAAAATATTGTTGTAGGAAAGAAAGAGATAGCCTGTCTGACGGAGCAAAAGTCCAGCAATCCAAGAATTTGACGGTAACCAGACAAACTCAATCATCATAAAAGTCAAGAAAAATAGAAAAAGTATTTTATCTAGATTAAAGTATATCTGCTTAAAACCTAGATTTTTAGGTTTTTCAGGTTTCATAGGCACTCCTAGTCAAATAATTGAGACAAATCCAAGCCTCCAAAAGGATTGTTTGAAAGACTACTTTCTGTCTCTAACAATTCTCTAGCTTGGTCTGACTCTAGAAAGGACTCGTAAACACGCGCTGTCATACGAGCATCCTCTAAGCTATTATGAGACTGACCTTGAAATCCAAGAAACGAGGCAACGGTTTGCAATTTGAGATTGGCAATACCGTGTAAATCCGAACTCCGACGTTCAAAAGCTTCATCATACAAGTCCACCTTATACTGCAGGCTGTAGTCTAAACCATGCTCCGCTAAAATAGGTAGATCACTTTTAGCAGCATTGTAGCCAACCATGGGTAAAGAACCCACAAACTCTTGGAAATCTTTTATAACTTTCTCCACTGGTGGAGCATCTTTTAAGGTTTCAGCTGTAATTCCAGTCAAACCATTGATAAAACTCTTTAGAGGCACACTAGTATGGACATAGGAATCATAGGCATCGATTTCCTGACCATCTCTAAAACGCACTGCCGATACTTGAATCAAGTGTGTTTGCCCTTCATGCTGATTAAATTCTAAATCGAAAGCAATGTAATCTTCTAATCGTTCCATTCTATACCTCTCCTATACTGTTATTTTATACTCTTCGAAAATCAAATTCAAACCACGTCAACGTCGCCTTGCCGTAGATATATGTAACTGACTTCGTCAGTCTTATCTACAACCTCAAAGCAGTGCTTTGAGCAGCCTGCGGCTAGTTTCCTAGTTTGCTCTTTGATTTTCATTGAGTATTACTTGAGCAACTATACTATTTAGAAACAAAAGAAGCCATCAGGTTAGCATTTAACCTAAACAGCTCCTTGATTATCCTCCAAATAAACGAGCAAAAAAGCCTTTCTTAGTGGATTGGACTTCTTCTTTTGCTTGGTCCAGCTCTAGCTTAAGATTTTCTTGATCCTTCATTGCTTGAAGAGTTAATTGTTGCTGCTGATCGAGTTGTTTGTCTTTCTCAGCAATCTGACGGTCTTTAATACGCATCTGCTCGTCTTTTTCTGATAACTGACGATCCTTGGCTTTTAATTGTTCATAGAGACGAAGAATTTCTGCATTCTTCTCATCAACCAGAATCTCCATCAGTTCACGCTGCTTGACATCTTCACTAACAGGCTCATCTTCAAAAATCGTTTTTTTATAGATTTCTTCTAGCTTAATCAAGCCACTTCTGGTAACTACCGTTACCCCTTTGTCATTTTTATCTGTGTCTTCTTCTGGTAATTCTTTGACACGGTTATTGATTGCTTGACGAGATAATCCTAAAACCTCTGCAATCTCACTGACGGTCATTTCAATACTCATAATATCCTCTGAAACGTTTTCTAGCTTTTCTTTACTTAAATCTTATCATAAGCTAGAAAAACTGTCAAATTTCCGCTTAATCTAAAGCCTTCAAAAAGGCTAATAAGACTTGGGCAGAGCGACGTCCAGCTTCGATAATAAACTCATCAAAAGAGATGTTTGCTTCATGGTTGGCATTGTCACTCATAGCTCGGATGACTAAAACTGGAAGATTAAGGGCATGCGCTGCCTGAGCAATAGCTGCCCCCTCCATCTCAACAGCTAAAACTTCTGGGAAATGGGACTTAATCGCTTCTATCTTATCATTTCCTGCAACAAAACTATCTCCTGTAGCAATCAAACCAAGATGCCAGTTCTGGTCCAATTGAGATAAACTCTCTTGGATGTTGGCGACAAAGGTTTTATCTGATTCGAAATAAAGCGGTTGTTGCGCCATTTGTCCATAAGCATAGCCAAAAGCTGTAACATCCACGTCATGATAGACTAATTTGTCAGCAATCACAACATCCCCAACAGCAATACCTTCTGCTACTGCCCCAGCTGAGCCCGTATTAATAAGAGCATCCACTTGAAAATGATCAGCCAAAATCGCCACACTCATAGCAGACATGACCTTACCAATTCCACTTTCTACAAGAACGACTTCATGCGAGGCAATGGTTCCTGTATGATAGGTATTGCCTAAAACAACTTGCCCTTGGGCATTTTCAAGATGCTGGACCAGATAAGCCAGTTCTTCTGGCATAGCCGCAATAATTCCTATTTTCATTTCAATCCTTTTCTATTACAAAAGTTTCATTGCTAAGACAAGCAAAATCAAGAGAAAGATGACTGCAAATAAAATCTTATTCAACTTAGAATTGAAGACATTTCTCTTGGTATTTTCAATGCGACGGCTTTTATGAATAGACGGTTCGACCTGAATCTTCAAGGTTTCCTGGCTAAAACCATGATCCTTAGGATTGGCATAACCAAAACGGGAAGAAGAGGTTGGTAAAATCTTAGTCTCCTCATCATCTAGCAAAGGGGGACCTGAAATTTTTTCGCCTCTATTAGCTCTTTCAATCATTTCATCCGTTAATAAAGGTTTACCCATACTGACCTCCTCTATTTTTTATGCAATTCCCAATACTGAACAGCCATAATTGTCTTGGCATCGCAGATATGACCTAATTGGATCAATTCCTTGGCTTCTTCTAAGCTCACTTCAAGGACTTCCAAGGTTTCATCCTCATCCTGCGGACGCGGATTTTCCACTTTCGTCAAATCGCTTGCTAGGTATAGTTTTAACTTTTCATTACAAAAGCCAATGGCTGAGTAAAAATCGTATAAGAGTTCTAATTTCCCTGTGTAGGCTGTTTCTTCCTCTAATTCACGCAGAGCTGCTGCAACAGGGTCTGTATTTTCTCCTACTTCCAACTTTCCGGCTGGAATTTCGTAAGAGACAGCCTCGATAGCTTTGCGGTACTGCTTGACCAAGATGAGTTTTTGTTCATCCGATACTGCTAAAACACAGACAGCTCCATTGTGGAAAAGCAAATCCCGTTGGGCGGTTCCTTTACCTTCTGGTAATTCAACCAGATCTTGGACCAGTTTAAAAATTGGCCCTTGATAGATTTCTTTTCGGCTAAGCGTTTTTTCTTCAAATTCCATGATAGGCTCCTACTGATTCTTAGGATGGTGAGGAAGACGTGTTGCATATTCATCTTTATTGACCTGACGTCCGCGACCAATAGCAATAGCATCCGCTGGCACGTCTTTGGTAATAGTTGAACCAGCACCAACGAGGGAATTGTCACCTAACTCAACTGGGGCAATAATGGTTGAGTTTGAACCAACAAAGACATTGTTTCCAATGACTGTCTTGTATTTGTTTTTGCCGTCATAGTTGACTGTAATGGTTCCAGCACCAAAGTTAACATGGCTACCCACTTCACAGTTTCCGATATAAGTCAAATGACCAGCCTTAGTATTCTCGCCGATAGAAGAACCTTTCACCTCAACAAAGTTACCAATATGAACTTGTGCACCTAGAGATGAACCTGGACGAATGTGGGCATAAGGTCCGACTGTCACTCCGTCATCAACACTACTTTCTTCAATCATAGAGTTAGTAATAACAGTTCCTGCTCCGATAGTGCTGTCCACTACATACGTTCCATTTGTCAAAACAGTCTCAGCACCAATTTTCGTTTGCCCTTTCAAGGTAACATTGGCTTCTATTTGAACTTCAGGAGCAATCTCAACATCAATATCGATATAAGTTGCTTCTGGATTGACAAAGCTAACACCGTTGACCATGTGTTGGTGATTGATGCGACGACGCATCACTGACTCAGCTGTCGCAAGTGCCACACGGTCATTTACCCCAAGACTTTCATCAAAATCTTTCAAAGTATAAGCACCAACTTTTTCACCAGCTTCACGGAAAATGCCAATAACATCTGTAATATAGTATTCTCCTTGAGCGTTATTGGTATTGATATTTTTCAAAGCCTCAAACAAACGCTCGTTATCAAAGACGTAAGTTCCAGTGTTGATTTCCTTGATTTGCTTTTCAAAATCTGTGGCATCCTTTTGTTCAACAATGCGAAGAACCTCAGCATTGTCATTACGTACAATTCGTCCATAGCCAAAAGGATTATCCGTTTCAGCAGTCAAGATAGTGGCCACATTTTTATGATTGATGTGGAAATCAATCAAGTTTTTCAAACTTTCACCAGTGATTAAAGGAGTATCTCCTGCGATGACCAAGGTGTGACCTGACAAACCTTCTAAGATTGGCTCCGTCATCATAACTGCATGGCCAGTACCCAACTGTTCAGATTGAGTCACAAATTCTGTCTGTCCAGCCAAGACCTGCTCAACCAATTCAGCCTTGTGTCCTACAACTGTTACTGTCTTTTCAGGTTGGATAGCTCCCACACTACGGAAAACATGTTCCAGCATAGAAATACCCGCAACTTTGTGCAACACTTTTGGCAAATCAGATTTCATGCGAGTCCCTTTACCCGCTGCTAAAATAATGGCATAATTTGACATAATCTTCTCTTTTCTCTAGAAATTCCCTTTTATTATACCATATTTTAAATCATTCCGCGCTCTTGAATGAAAAAATGCTCTAAAGTCCTTTCTTAACCCATTTTTTGAGTATTTTTTTTGATTTTTTCTCATTTTTAAGGTAAAATTATGAGATATGAGAAAGAAAATAAATCCGCTTATTTTGTTTGGTTTTTTTGGGATTATGATTTTCATTTTAATCCTGAATCGCCCTCGTTTTGAGGACCATCCTGTAAAAACAAAGTCAAATATCGCGCAAGTAGAAACGCAAGCGCTACATAATATAGATAAACCGGTGATTGATGTTTCTGGTTGGCAACGTCCTGAGGAAATTAATTACGATACTCTCTCCCAAAACATTTCTGGAGCTATTGTTCGCGTCCATAGTGGTGCTCAAACGTCCAAAGAGAACGATGCTTCCTATGTTAATGGTGTTGATAAGGCCTTTAAAACCCATATCACTGAGTTTCAAAAACGAAATGTCCCAGTTGGTGTCTATGCCTATGTAGCCGGAAAAAATGTCCAGGAGATGGAAAAAGCTGCTGAGGTATTCTATAACGCCTCTTCTCCATACAGTCCAAGTTACTATTGGCTAGACGTGGAAGAAAAAACCATGTCTAATATGAACGAAGGTGTTGAAGCCTTTCGAGCAAAACTAGAATCACTTGGTGCAAAAAATATCGGCATCTACGTTGGGGTTTACTTCATGGAAGAACACAGTATTGATACAGACAAGTTTACGTCTGTTTGGATTCCTTCCTATGGTTCTGACTCAGGATTTTACGAGGCAACTCCAAAAACTGATTTAGATTACGACATCCACCAGTACACATCTAAAGGAAAAATTGCTGGCTTTGACCACGATTTGGACATCAACGTTATCTCTTCCTTAAAGAACAAAGAAGAAACCTTTAGAAAACTCTTTTTAAAACCTTAAAAGCATTTGTTTATCATTTGCTTTTTCTTTTTGTGTTTGATTGTGATACAATATAGTAAGGATTTTTTGAAATAGAAATAGTTGGAGGAAAAATATGCTCTCATGGTTAGCACGTGTTATTAAAGGGATTGTCATTGCTCTTGGATTTATCTTACCGGGAATTTCTGGAGGGGTTCTAGCAGCAATCTTAGGAATTTATGAACGAATGATTGGTTTTCTGGCCCATCCCTTTAAAGACTTTAAAGAAAATGTTTTGTACTTTATTCCAGTTGCCATCGGTATGCTTCTGGGAATCGGCTTATTTTCCTACCCGATTGAATACCTGCTTGAAAATTATCAGGTCTTTGTCTTATGGAGCTTTGCGGGTGCCATCATTGGTACAGTTCCTAGCCTTCTTAAAGAATCAACTCGAGAATCTGACCGAGACAAGATTGATTTAGCTTGGTTCTGGGCAACCTTTATCATTTCTGGACTAGGTCTCTATGCCTTAAATTTTGTAGTTGGAACCTTAAGTGCCAGCTTTCTTAATTTCGTCCTAGCTGGTGCACTGCTGGCTCTTGGCGTATTAGTTCCTGGCCTTAGTCCATCAAATCTACTTTTGATTTTGGGACTCTATGCTCCTATGTTGACTGGTTTTAAAACCTTTGACCTCTTGGGAACCTTATTCCCGATTGGAATCGGGGCAGGCGCAACTCTCATCATTTTTTCAAAATTGATGGATTATGCCTTAAACAACTACCACTCACGCGTCTATCATTTCATCATCGGTATCGTCCTTTCAAGTACCCTTTTGATCTTAATTCCAAATGCAGGAAACGCTGAAAGTATCCAATACACTGGCCTTTCTCTTGTTGGTTATGTCATCATCGCCTTCTTCTTTGCACTGGGAATCTGGCTTGGTATTTGGATGAGTCAATTAGAGGATAAGTATAAATAATGGCAAAAAAAGTTAAAATCAAAAAAACACTGGTAGAACAAATCCTATCTAAAGCAGGTATCCCACATCAGGGGATTCAAATCAATGCCCTGGAAGGAGAACTTCCGCAAGGTTATGAACGAGATCAGATTTTCAAAACCTTGGCTCTTTTGGGAGATAAAACAGGACCGATTATCGGAATTGTCCCTATCACCCAACACTTGTCTGAAAAGAAACTAGCCAAAATTTCTGGCAATAAAAAAGTGAGCATGATTCCACAAAAGAACTTGGAAAAAACAACTGGTTACATTCATGGAGCCAATAATCCCGTCGGAATTCGTCAGAAACACAATTATCCCATTTTTATCGATAAAATCGCTCTAGACTTGGATCAAATGATTGTCTCTGCTGGGGAAGTTGGTCACAGCATTATCGTCGCTCCACAAGAATTGGCCAGATTTGTAAAGGCCGACTTTGCAGATATCTTGGAGGACAGCCAATAATGAAACTCTACTTTGTCCGCCACGGTCGTACGGTCTGGAACCAAGAAGGACGCTTTCAAGGTGCTAGTGGAGATTCTCCCCTTCTTCCTGAATCCATTGAAACCCTAAAACAACTTGGCCAATATCTCAAGGATATTCCTTTTGATCAGATTTATTCAAGTGATTTACCTCGAGCAGTCAAATCTGCCGAGATTATCCAAAGTCAACTCCAGACACCCTGTCCTTTAGAAAGTGTTCCTAATCTCCGTGAATGGCAACTGGGGAAATTAGAAGGTTTGAAAATCGCAACCTTGGAAGCTATTTACCCACAACAAATCAAAGCTTTCCGATCTAATCTTGCTCAATTTGACACTCAAATGTTTGGAGCCGAATCCCTCTATAGCACCACGCAACGGACTATCCAATTTATCAAATCATTAAAAGATAGTTCAGCTGAGCATATTCTAATTGTCGGTCACGGTGCGAATCTTACTGCCAGTCTTCGTACTCTTCTAGGATATCAAGAACCACTTCTTCGTAAAGATGGCGGTCTAGCAAATGCCAGCCTGACCATTCTAGAAACCCATGATTTTGAAACATTTACTCTCGATACTTGGAATGATACTTCCTATCAATAACAGAACTTGATTTTAGCGTCAAGTTCTTTTTAGTTTTGAAAGATTATCCGTGAATTTCTTGCTTATTTATGATAAAATGGGAGTATCGCAAAAAATGACTCATCGTATTCAATTTTGAGTAAAACTAGGAGGATCCCATGTCAACAGAACATATGGAAGAACTAAATGACCAGCAGATCGTTCGCCGTGAAAAAATGGCTGCGCTCCGTGAACAAGGAATTGATCCTTTCGGAAAACGCTTTGAGCGCACTGCAAATTCACAAGAATTAAAAGATAAATATGCCGACCTCGATAAAGAACAATTACATGATAAAAACGAAACAGCTACTATCGCAGGACGCTTGGTAACTAAACGTGGTAAAGGTAAAGTTGGATTTGCCCACCTTCAAGACCGCGAAGGTCAAATCCAGATCTACGTTCGTAAGGATGCTGTCGGTGAAGAAAACTATGAAATCTTCAAAAAAGCAGACCTTGGTGACTTCCTTGGTGTCGAAGGTGAAGTGATGCGTACAGATATGGGAGAACTCTCTATCAAGGCGACTCACATTACACACTTGTCTAAGGCACTACGCCCACTTCCTGAGAAATTCCACGGTTTGACAGACGTTGAAACAATTTACCGTAAACGTTACCTTGACTTGATTTCTAACCGTGAAAGCTTTGAGCGCTTTGTCACTCGTTCAAAAATCATTTCTGAAATCCGTCGTTACCTTGACCAAAAAGGTTTCCTTGAAGTGGAAACACCTGTTCTTCACAATGAAGCCGGTGGTGCTGCTGCCCGTCCATTTATCACCCACCACAATGCCCAAAACATTGACATGGTGCTTCGTATCGCGACTGAGCTTCACTTGAAACGCCTTATCGTCGGTGGTATGGAACGTGTCTATGAAATTGGCCGTATCTTCCGTAACGAAGGAATGGATGCTACTCACAACCCTGAGTTCACTTCTATCGAAGTCTATCAAGCTTATGCAGACTTCCAAGACATCATGGACTTGACGGAAGGCATTATCCAACATGCTGCTAAATCAGTCAAAGGCGACGGCCCAGTCAACTACCAAGGAACTGAAATCAAAATCAATGAACCATTTAAACGTGTTCACATGGTGGATGCTATCAAAGAAATTACTGGTGTCGATTTCTGGCAAGATATGACTTTCGAGGAAGCCAAAGCTATCGCTGCTGAGAAGAAAGTTCCAGTTGAGAAACACTACACTGAAGTTGGTCACATTATCAATGCCTTCTTTGAAGAGTTTGTTGAAGAAACCTTGATCCAACCAACCTTTGTCTATGGACATCCAGTAGCTGTATCTCCACTGGCTAAGAAAAATCCTGAAGACGAACGCTTTACTGACCGTTTCGAGCTCTTCATCATGACTAAGGAGTACGGTAACGCCTTTACTGAGTTGAACGACCCAATCGACCAACTTAGCCGTTTCGAAGCCCAAGCCAAAGCCAAAGAACTTGGTGATGATGAAGCAACAGGCATCGACTATGACTACATCGAGGCCCTTGAATACGGTATGCCACCAACAGGTGGTTTGGGAATCGGTATCGACCGTCTCTGCATGCTCCTCACTGACACAACCACTATCCGTGATGTATTGCTCTTTCCAACAATGAAATAAACGCTTATCCTCTGGCTCTTGCCAGGGGATTTTTTCATAACCAAAAGAAATAGACTGAAGTCTTCACCTCAGTCTATTTTTCTATTGGGCTTTAGAAAGGAAATTTCTTTCCTATACTCAATGAAAATCAAAGTGTAAACTAGGAAGCTAGCCGCAGGTTGCTCAAAACACAGTTTTGAGGTTGTAGATAAGACTGACAAAGTCAGTGAGCATATCTACGGCAAGGTGAAGCTGACGTGGTTTGAAGAGATTTTCGAAGAGTATTAGTCTTCTTTTTTCTTACGAGCTACAAGTCCGAATGCACCCAACATTCCAAGAAGTCCAAGACTAGATAAAATGTTCTTATCGTCTGTACCAGTATTTGGTAATTCCTTCTTATCATTTTCTACAGTTGTTGCACTAACTGCTTGATTTGATTCTGTTCGACTTACCTGAGTTGGATTAACTACTGGTTTATCTGGATCTGTAGGACGAACTGGCGAAACAGGTTGCTCAGAACGAGTTGGAGTAACTACTTTCTTATAGGTATGAATCACATTGCCATTTTTATCTGTCTTAGTGCCAGTGTATTCAAAACCTTCTAAAGTCTTAGGTCCATGGCTTCCATTTTCTTCTGGGGAAATTTCTTTACCATCAGCATCTTGGTAACGTGTTACGATATGAGTAGTTGAACTACCATTATTACCTTGATTATTACCTTGACTATCCCCATGATTAGATTTAGGAGTAACTTTCACAGGAACATCCACTGTCACTTTACGTCCGTCCGGTAATTCAATCTCAACCGTTACAGATGGCTTATCACCAGGTGTATTGGTTTTTGGAATTTCTCCAACTTTAGTAATTTTCCAACCTTCAGGAAGATCTACATGTTTTTTCACATCATCTTCAGTAATCGGTGTTCCAACTTCCACTACAATTGGCGTTACTTTTGGTGTTACGATAATTGGTACCTCTACTTCAACAATTTCTCCAGTTGGAACTTTAATCTTCACTTTAACGCTTGGTTTCACTCCAGCAGGAATTGTTGTTGGGATTTCTCCTACTTCAATAATTTCCCATCCTGGTTCTTTTGGAAGATCGATATGCCCTTTCACATCGTCTGGTGTGATTGGAGTTCCTTGTGGTACAACAATTTGTCTTACGGTTGGCGTAACGATGACTGGTACATCGACAGTAATCTTACGACCATCTGGTAATTCAATCTCTACTGGAACAACTGGTTTTGTTCCTGGTGTAGTTGTTGTTGGAATTTCTCCTACTTTTGTTACCTTCCATCCATTTGGTAATTCAATATGTTTCTGAACATCTTCTGGCGTAACTGGTGTTCCTACTGGAACTACTACAGGTGTTACTTTCGGTGTTACGATTACTGGAATGTTCATCGTTACTCGAATTCCATTTGGTAATTCAATCACTACTGGGATACTTGGTCTTTCACCTGGAATATCTGTTGTAGGTTTATCACCAATATTGATAACTTTTACTCCTTTTGGAATGTGTTTTTCAACATCCTCATCAGTAATTGGATCTCCTTGTTTTTTAACAATATCTTCAATAGGTGTAACATTTACTGGAATTTCTACAGTCACAACTTTACCGTTTGGTAATGTAATCGTTACTTTTACAGGATCCTTCTTACCAGGTGTTGTTAAGTCTGGAATGTTTTCTACCTTAGTTGTTGCTCCTTCTGGTACTTTGATTTGTTTTAAAATATCCTCTGGAGTCAATTTAGCTGTTGTGACTGGTGTTTCAATTGGTGTAATTGGTGTTACATTCACTGGTACGTCTACTGTCACTACTTTGCCATTTGGTAATGTAATCGATACTTTTACAGGATCCTTCTTACCAGGTGTTGTTAAGTCTGGAAGATCTCCTACCTTAGTTGTTGCTCCTTCTGGTACTTTGATTTGTTTCAAGATATCTTCTGGAGTCAATTTATCTTTCGTTACTGGTGTTTCGATTTCCTTAACTGGTGTTACTGTTACTGGTACGTCTACTGTCACTACTTTACCATTTGGTAATGTTACTGTTACCTTCACTGGATCTTTCTTACCTGGCGTTGTTAAGTCTGGAAGAGCTCCTACTTTAACTGTTGCTCCTTCTGGTACTTTGATTTGTTTTAAAATATCCTCTGGAGTCAATTTAGCTGTTGTGACTGGTGTTTCAATTTCCTTAACAGGAGTTACATTTACTGGAACATCCACTGTCACTACTTTGCCATTTGGTAATGTAATCGTTACTTTCACTGGATCTTTCTTACCTGGTGTTGTTAAGTCTGGAATGTTTTCTACCTTACTTGTTGCTCCTTCTGGTACTTTGATTTGTTTTAAAATATCCTCTGGAGTCAGTTTTTCTGTTGTGACTGGTGTTTCGATTTCCTTAACTGGTGTTACATTTACTGGAACATCCACTGTCACTACTTTGCCATTTGGTAATGTTACTGTTACCTTCACTGGATCTTTCTTACCTGGCGTTGTTAAGTCTGGAATGTTTTCTACCTTAGTTGTTGCTCCTTCTGGTACTTTGATTTGTTTTAAAATATCCTCTGGAGTCAATTTAGCTGTTGTGACTGGTGTTTCGATTTCCTTAATTGGTGTTACATTTACTGGAACATCTACTGTCACTACTTTGCCATTTGGTAATGTAATCGTTACTTTCACTGGGTCTTTCTTACCTGGTGTTGTTAAGTCTGGAAGATCTCCTACCTTAGTAGTTGCTCCTTCTGGTACTTTAATTTGTTTTAATACATCCTCTGGAGTCAGTTTTTCTGTTGTAACTGGTGTTTCGATTTCCTTAACTGGTGTGACTGTTACAGGAATATCTACAGTATAAGATTTACCATTTGGTAATGTAATCGTTACTTTTACAGGAGTTTTTTCTCCAGGTGTTGTTAAATCTGGTAAGTCTCCTACTTTAGCTGTTGCTCCGTCTGGAATATTTAGACCTCTAGTATAGTCTTCTTCTTTTAACGGCGTATTTGTTACAGGTGTTTCAATTGGTGTTGGTTTTGTTTCAACTACTTTAATAGTAGCTGGAACTTCTACTAACACTTTCCCATCTTTATCTTTTACAACTACAGTAACTGGTTTATCACCTGGTGTTGATCCATCATATGGAGTTATTTGTCCTTCTGGAACTTTGTATTCGAACGTTGAACCTTCTGGATAGTCACTTGGTGTGATACTATCTTCAGCTTTAGGTTTATCTTTATCTTCAGCATTTACTGGAGTTAATTGTTCTTTACCTTGAACGACTTTAATCTTCGCAGGTACTTCTACAAGTGTATCTCCATCCGAATCTTTCACGACTACAGTAACATCTTTTTCACCCGGTGTTGTTCCATCATATGGAGTTGCTTGTCCTTCTGGAGTTTTGTATTCAAATGTTGAACCTTCTGGATAATCATCTGGAGTGATGCTATCTTTTGGTTTTGGTTTCTTATCATTTTCAGCATTGACTGGGACATATTGTGTTTTAGGTTCTACGACTACAATTGTCGCTGGAATTTCTGTAATTGGTTGTCCATTCAGCTTAGCTACTACCGTTACAGGTTTATCACCTGGTGTTGTTGTATCTACTGGAGTGTTATCTTTATATTCAAATGTTGTTCCAGTTGGGAAATCATTTGGATTAATGTTTTCTTTTGGATCTGGCTGTTTCTTAGCTGGGTCTACTGGTACATATTTAGGATAACCTTCCACTACACGAACTGTAGATGGCACTTCAACTAATACCTTATCCCCTTGTTTCACAACAACGGTAACTTTCTTATCACCTGGTTTAGATGTATCTACTTCTTCTTTATACTCAAATGTTGCATCATCTGGGTAATCATTCGAATCAATGCTATCTTCAGGTGATGGTTGTTTCTTACCTTCATCTACTGGAACAATTTGTGGGTAACCTTGTACAACTTTCACTTTTGTTGGTACTTCTACAAGTGTATCATTTCCATCTTTTGCAATGACAACTACATCTTTTTCTCCTGGTGTTGTTGTATCTACTGGAGTCTTGTACTCAAATGTTGTTCCTTCTGGGTATTGTTCTGGATCAATGCTCTTAGCTGCATCCGGTTGTGGTTTGCTTGGATCTGCTACTACGTATTGTGTCTTAGGATCTACAACTACTACTTTCGCAGGAACTTCTGCAATTGGTTGACCATTTAACTTAGCTACAACAGTTACATCTTTTTCACCTGCAGTTGTTGTATCTACTGGTGTTTTATATTCAAATTTTGTGCCATCTGGATATTCTCCTGGTGTAACACTATCTTTCGCTTCAGGTTGTTTCTTAGCTGGATTTGCTACTACAAATTGTGGTGTACTATCTACTACACGTACAGTTGCTGGTACTTCAACGATTGTATTTCCTTGTGGATCAAGTACTTCAACAATCACATCCTTATCACCAGTTGTTGTTACATCGATTGGAGATGTTTGCCCATCTGGAGTCTTATATCTAAATGTAGATCCTTCTGGATAATCTGTTTTATCAATGCTCTTTTCTGGATCTGGTTGTTTGTTGTTTTCATCCACTGGGACGATTTGTGGTATACCTTCAACTACTGTAACTGGTACTTTAACAGTTGTTGTTTTCTCTTCATCATCTACAATGTATTTAACAGTCACATCCACTTCAGTATCATCTGTTAAGTCAGGAACTGTTACTGTAGCTGTTTTATCAATCTCAACTCTAGCACCTTGTGGTAGTTTACCTGTAAATGTTCCATCAACAATCGCTTTTTCAGCTTGAGCAAGTACTTTTTCTTTTGCTTTATCTTTGTCACCATTTTTAGGAACAAGAATTTCATCTGCTTCTGGTTTTGGTAAAACTGTTACTGGAACTTTCACAGTTTCGGTTAACTTACCATTATCATATGTTACCGGGATTGTCGCTTCTTTATTTCCTGCTTTAGCAGTAATATCTTCAGCAATGACAGGTTCACCTTTTGTTCCGTCTGTACCTGGTGTTACAGCACCTTTCACATCATCTTTTGTAACAGTGTCCCCTTCAAATACTACTAATTTCTTAGCTGTTGAACCTACTACTGTTACTGGGACTGTTACTTCTCTAGTTGCAACTACTTTACCATCTTTCACATACTCTACAACTGCTGTTGCTGGCTTTTGTACTCCAGTTGCTGTTGTTTCCGGTACTGTTCCTGCTTTAACTTCTTTAACTCTTACAGTTATACCATCTGGCAATTTATCAGTTGGAACTGCAGTTGCTGCTTCTACTGCTTTCGCTTTAACTGCTTCATCTAAACCAGTGCTATCTTTAAGAACTGTTACACCTGTTGGTTCTACTTTTGGTAAAACTACAACATCTACTTTAGTTTCTACAGGAATTGTTTCAGTTCCTTTTGTATAAGTTACTGTTGCTGGCACTTCTAGTGTTTGACCTGCTTTTTTAGCTGTTGTAGGAATATCTGTAATATCATTTTTAGTTGGAGTAAAGCCGTCTACAACTGTAGGATTTACTTTTTCTTTCAACTGATCATTTGTTACAGTATCATCTTCAACTGTATACAATTTATTCGTTTCTTGATCTTTCACCGTAATTGTATAAGTAGTTGAATTCACTGCAGTTTCGGCACCTTTATTTGTTCCAGTATCCGTTTCAGTATCTGCAGTAACGATATTTCCGTTACTATCTTTTACTTCAACTTTAACTGTGTAAGTACCTACTTCTGATAATTTAACAGTTGCTGCTTCTGCTGCACTGCTATATTCTGTTACTGTTCCTGAAGGAGATGTTAATGTTACTTTTGTAACTGTTGTTTCCTTTTTATTTGGAGCAGTTGTCACATCATCTTCTGTATCTGTAATTGTTACTGCAGCTGATTTTTGTTTTACTAAATCTACTGTAGCACCTTTTACAGTAGTATATAAACTTGAGCTAATAGACGGAGCATCATTTAATATAGACGCTTTATCTGAAGAACTTACTGTTTCTACTGCATCAACTGTTCCTTTAAATCCTGATGTAGTTGAAATCGTCCACTTATCTCCAGTTTTTGTTGCTGTTACAGTAGAGTTATCATCAGCAGACCATTTATTTAATCCTTTATCATATTTAACAGTTACAACCATTCCTTTATTAGTATCAGTTGCTGAATCTGCTGAACTGTTCGCCGTATTTTCTTTTTTATACGTCGTTAATGTACGAGATACATTATTAACGGCTGTAACTTTTCCTTCTGCGTTTAATGTACGAGTATATTCGTAAACATTAAAGATTGTTTCTCCATCTTTATTCACATCAACATATAGGTCGCGTTTTAACCATGTTGTTGTACCGTCACTGTTAGGAGTTTTCTTCTCAGCAGTCTCACCAGATAATTCCCAACGACCACTAGTTTTATTGAATGTTGCTGCTACATTTTCTCCTAGTTGCGTTTTTAATGTTACTTCGGCTCGTGTAAACGTTGCTGTAATATTTTCACTATTTGCAGTTACGTTAATCGTATCTGTTGCGGCATTTGCTGTTGCTGTTGGAAGAACTTTTAGATTGAAAGTTTCACCAACTGTACCGATTTCATCATTGACGTTTACAGCAGTATTTGTTGTTTCTGATACAATCCATTTACCGTCTTTAGCAACAATTTTTGTATTTGTTCCATCTGGTAATGTAATTGTCGCTTCTGAAGCCCCTTTAGAAATTGTAATCGGAACTTCTGTATCGTAAGCATGTACATTTTTTACAGATACTGAAGGTGCAATTTTAAAGGTTGCGTGTGCGTATGCCTCATTGGCATTTGTCACTTGATAATCTCTTGCATAAATTGAAACTCTGTAAATCCCAGCTTCAGTAGGTGTTCCTTTAAATCCATTTGGATTATTTTCAGTCATATCAGCAGATGCAATTGTGAAGCCGACACCTGGAATTTTCGTCTCATTTCCCGTTAATTCTGTAGGCGTAGCAGCACCAGTACCTGTCGTTCCTGTAATCTTCGCTCCAGAAACACCTAGAATAGCACGTCCTACAGTCTCATTAATCGTTGTTGTACGTCCAATTTCTGTCCCATTTTCATCTGTCAAGTTAAAGGTAACTCGTCTGTTATTTGGTTCACCAGCATGTGAAGCTCCAGCATCTCTATATTCTACTGGAACAGTTAGTGCTTCTCCTACTTTACCTTCTTTAACAGTATTGTTAATTTCTAGCGTTGGTGGGGTTCCGTCTTTCCATGCTGTTCCACCAAATCTATGATTATCCAATAGAGTTGTCACACTTTTACCAGTAATCGTATTTTTAAATGTTACTTGAGCTTTTACTTGTTGATAGTTAACTGGACTTCTGTGTGTCACAATCCCTTGTACACTATCTGTTGCTTTGTCATAAAATAAACCATTCGGGAAATTGGACACATTGAAATCTGAAACAGTCCACCCAGCCTTTTTGGCAGCTTCTGTTACTTCAATACGTTTACTTACATCTTTAATGTATACTTTGTCGATTCCTTGTTCATATCCAAGTTTATAGATACTTGAAAGCAGATATTCATAAGGGCCATTTCCATAGTACGTTGCTGGAACTTGACTTGAAATAGTAGTTCCATTATATCTCAATTTCCCACGCCATAGAGGTGCTTCTTCGATAATTTTTTGAACTTCTTCAGCTGGTAACTTTAAGCCATAGTCAATACGAGCCTTTACATCACTCTCTTTACCTAAATAATTATAGTTAGATGGTCCGGGGATAGGTCTTGTACCAGCTCTTTGATTAGAGAACACTCTAAACTCTAAGTCAGCAGCATCCGCTTTTTTCTCTGGCGTATTAACACCTATATCACCTTCTCCATCATGGTGACTACCAAATGGCATTGTATAGGTATCCCAACCAGTAAAGTTTTCTCGTGATACTGTACTTGTACTTCCGATAATATCTTTTGCAGTTGGTTGTGCTGGATTTGTTGGTGTGATTGTATCACTAGTTCCTGTAGTTGTTGTAGAAGTTGCTGCAACACCGTTGTTAGATAAGTCAGTCCTAAACCCACTTTCCCCATTACCAGGAATTTCTTTTCCGTTTCGTGGATCTTGGTTTTTATTTACTTTTTCTTCTTCAGTTGCTTCTGATTTGATACTGTTTAAAATGATAAGGCTACTTGAAAGTTGTTTAGCAAGTGCATCAACTTTTGCCTGTGTTTTTGTATCATCATTTAAAAGCTCTTTTGCTTTATGAACCAAATTTTTAGCATCATCAATGACTGATTTTGTTTTCTTTCCTTCAGTTAATTGACTCAATCTACTTTCAGCTTTAGCAACTAAATCTTCTAACGATGCTGTATTAATAGCAACTTTTTCCGTCACTACATTTGAAGTTTCAGCTTCACTGGCTTGTTTGTCAGTAGCAGACTCCTTTACAGAAGTATTATTTTGTCCATCGGGCTCTTTAGCAGTAACAGATCCTTGTCCAGTAACTTCCTTAGAGGGTTCCGAAGACTTATCATTTAGATTTTGAGGATTTTGAACTTCTGTAGGTTCTGGGTTAGTAATTTGTTCAGCCGCTTGGACGCTTCCTCCACCAAGGAAAAACAGTCCAGTAGCTACAGCCACACTAGCCGCACCAAAACTAACCTTACGAATACTGTAACGTGTGAATTTCTCCACCTGCGATTGACAAACATGTCGTCCTTTGGGTTTAAACATTCCCTTACTCCTTTTTCTGATAATTATCAATTAATATACTTAATGAAGCTAAATAAAAAGCCCCCCTAAAATATGTATGTTTATTTTAAAAGGTTACAATTTATTATACTATTTTTTTCCTATAAATCAAGCATTTTCAGCTATAGTCGCTAAAGTAATTTTACAAACTACTATTTGTGGTAAGCCCTTACCAAAATAAAATTTATATTACTTTAGAGTTTTTTATATTATTTGATTGTTAATATAATTTGATTTTTAAAAGAGATTTTCTGATATTTTTTATTACGTCTTCATTGAGTTTTAGCTATAGATAAGGGATTACAGAATTAAGCTAGATGCACAAGAACTGCCCAAAATAGCTAAAAAAATTAGACGGCGCTACAGCTTTATAAAATAAAATCTATAAAAAAACAAGGCCTAGTTTTAAAAACAAAACTAGGCTTCCTATCTATTTTCCTTCTTTCACCTCTTTTGTTGCTACATCTTCTCCAAACCATTTTTGGCTGATTTCCTGGAACTTCCCTTCTTGATGTAGTTCAACAAAGGCTTGATTTAAAGCTTGCAGTAATATTTTGTCAGCAGGTCTGACTCCGACCGCAAAGGATTCACTTTCAAATCCTGCTGAAAAGACATTGTAGTCACTTAATATACCTTCAGACTGGAGATAATAATTAGCATAAACCCGGTCAATCAACAAGGCATCAATCCGGTCATTTTTCAAATCAATCAAGGCTTCATTGAAACTCTGGTACTGACTAGCCTTCTGATCTTTGACACGATTTTTCAGTAAATCTGGCTGGGCTTCAAAGTCTAAATAACCAGAGGAACCGGCTTGGGCTCCCAAGGTCTTATCCTTCATATCCTCTACCGAATGAATCTGCTGGCTTTTCTTCGCGACTAAAACCTGCTGATTTTCCATATAAGGAATGCTAAAGGCAACCTTCTCTCGGCGTTCATCAGTGGCAGAATAGCCATTCCAGATGGCATCTATAGTTCCATTTTGCAGTTCCGTCTCCTTCATATCCCAATCGATTGGCTGGAATTGCACTTTGAAGCCTAATTTATCTGAGACAGCTTGTGCCAAATCAATATCAAAGCCTGTATATTGTCCATTCTTTTCTTCAAATCCCATGGGTACAAAGGTATTGTCAAAACCAATGGTTATAATGCCTTGCTCTTGATACTTATCCCAGTTATCCTGCTTTGGATCACTAGCCTTCTGAGTACAAGCCGTTAAAAAGAGAGTCAGGAGAGAAACCAATACTAAAGCAATTTTCTTATTAGTCATCGACACCTCCTACTTGGGCTCAACCTTGAGAATCTGATCCGCGATATTTTCAGCGAACTGTAAATCGTGGGTAACGACAATCTGTGTCATCCCAAGTTCCCTATTTTGCAAGATCAGTTTTTCCACTTCCAAGCGCAATTCTGGATCCAGAGCAGAAGTCGGCTCATCATAACCTATGATTTCTGGGTCAATCATCATAGCACGCGCCAAGGCCACCCGCTGCTTTTGACCACCAGATAGTGAGAAGGGATAGGCTTCTGCATGACTAGCCAGTCCTAACTGTTCCAAAAGCCCTCGCGCCTTCTTCTCAGCCTCTTGCTGCTTTATTCCCATAGTTTTTACAGGAGATAAGGTCAAATTATCTAGAACGGATAAATGAGGGAAAAGTTGAAAATCTTGGAATACAAATCCTAGTAGATTGCGCTTCTCTAGTTCATCCAATTCTAAAGGTTCTCCATTATAAAAGATTTGCCCTGAATCAATAGTTTCAAGACCTGCAAGCATACGTAAGAGGGTTGTCTTACCTCCACCAGAAGGTCCTACGATAGCCAGGATTTGCTTTTCAGGGATTTTTAGACTGAAATTAGATAAAATTTGCTTTTCACCAAAGCCTTTATTAATATTTCGTAATTCTAACATGGCAGCCTCCTATCTATAGTAACTGTATTTCTTCTCAACTTTTTTTGCGAGAATGGTTACAATTCCAATCAAAATCAAGTAAATAGCTCCTGCCAAGAACATAGGAACTAGACTAGCATCACGGTTGGCAGCTGTTCGACTAGCCAAGATAAGATCTGAAATTCCTAGAGCATAGACCAGAGAGGTATCCTTGACCAAACTCATGACTTCATTAAAGACACTAGGAAGAACAATCTTGGTCACTTGGGGCAAGATAATATAGCGCACTGTGGCAAAGGGACTGAACTTCAAGACCTTGGCAGCCTCATATTGGCCTTTAGGAATGGTATCAATTCCTCCACGGAAGATTTCAGCAAAATAAGCCGCATAATTGAGAACAAAGGCAATGATAGCCGCAGGAAGACGGTCCAAACGAATCCCAATACTTGGCAACACATAATAGATAAAGATTAATTGCAAGAGCAAGGGTGTTCCCCGCATAATCCAAATATAAATATTAATCAGATGATGGAGGGGCTTCCAATGGACTTGCAAGGCAAAGGCAATCAAAACGCCCAAGGGAATAGAAAAAATCAAGACCAGTGCAAAAACCTGCAAAGTCATGCTTGCACCGCTCAATAAACTCGGTAATATCTCAAACAAATAAGACATACTGCACCTCCTAAAAATAATTGTTCCTATTATAGCATAAATAAACAAAATAACCAATAATTTTTGTAAAAAAATTCTCTTTAAAAAAGAAAAACTATATCAATCAAAAATGATTAGATACAGTTTTTAAAAATATATTCTTACAATCTCTCAATCAGTTCTTGCATTTGCACATCATCTGGAACCAGTTTTAAGTAAGCTTGCGCATTGACTTTTGCTTCCTCAAAGTAGCCCAGTTCACGCAAGAGATAGATATAGTGTTCTAGAAATTCTGGATTGTCTTTCAAATCTCCTGCCAACTCTTGGTAATGCTCATAGGCAGTATCCAAATCGTCCATCTCTTGATAAGAACGAGCAATCATCCACTTGGTCAAAAGATTCTCTGGCTCATTACTTTGTAAGGCTAGAATATCTTCATAACGCTCCTGCTCTAGATAAATAGTAGCTAGACGGAGTAAGATTTCTTCTGTATCCTCAGCGTCTGCTTTAGCAGTAAGAAGGTAGTTTTCTGCACTACTGGCATCATGCAATTCATAAGAGAATTGTGAAGCAGCTAGCAAGAGGCGAGTTTCAAAGGGATTTTTCTCTAAGCCTTGCTTAGCGATACGTAGGGCTTCTTGAACTTGATGTTCCTTATGTAAGGCCTGACTATAACCATATTCATAGCCTTCAAAGTCAGGAGAAATGGTATCAAGCTGCTTAAAATAGAGGACAGCTTTTTGGTATTCTTCTTGATCAAAGTAAAGACTGGCCAACTCAAAAGCTGTTAGGTCATCGTATTCTAACTCCAGGGCTTTTTCTAAAAACTCTGTAGCCGTTTCAAATTTCCCCAACTGTGCATAGGCAAAGCCAATCCGTTGATAGGTAGAAATGCCTGTTTGCTCATAAATAGTACGATTATCTAACTGGGCATAGCCTTGAATGGCCTCTTGATAATTTTCCAACTCACTATCCAACTCAGCTAATCCCAATATCAAGAGAGGATCTTCTGAGTAAGTCAAGGCCTCCAATAATTTCTCACGCGCCACATCTGTCAAACCTTCCAGCTGGTAAAGGTCTGCTTTAAGTGCCAAAGCTGAAACATACCAGTCACTGTCAGCTTGGATTTCCTCAAGATAAGCAAAGGCTTCTTCGATTTGACCATCCTCGCTAGCAATAGCTGCCAGATTGAGATTAACCTCTGGAAAATTTTCTACAATTTTCAGGTAAATTTCCTTGGCCTGAGGATAAAAACCAATTCCTTCAAGATAAGTAGCTAACTCATACAGAAGGTCACTTGGATCATTTTCTAAAGCTTTGATGAAATAGTGCTCAGCCTTGGTTAAATCTTGCTCTTCCAAAGCCTGTAACATCTGTTGACTATTGTTCACTCTTTACTTCCTCTCCTTCTAGTTCATATAAACCACTAACTACCTTATACCATTCAAAAATGGCTGAAATGACAACTTTAGCAGAAGCATAAACCGGAATACCGAGTAAGACTCCCCAGATACCAAACATAGAGCCCGAAGTTAACAAAACAAAGAGAACATTAATAGGGTGGATGTTTAATTGACTTCCCAAAATCAATGGAGAGACAAAACGGCCTTCAATAGTTTGTTCTACGATAAAGACAATCACTACTTTTAAAAGCATGACTGGCCCAGCAATCAAGCCCAATACTAGGGCAGGAAGCATGGCTAAGAAGCTACCCAAATAAGGAACCAGATTTAAAATACCAGCAGTAACACCCAACGTAACTGCATAGCGTAGACCAATAATCTTGAAGAAAATCATAAACATTACCGCTACAATAATAGCTACTGTTACTTGCCCTCGAACATAATTGGACAACTGCTGATTCACATCTGATAAAACCTGTCCAACAGGTTCTTTCAATTTCGTTGGCATGAATTGGGTCAAATAGTGACGCAGGCCTTTCCCATCACGTAAGAGATAAAAGAGCATGAACGGAACGATAATCAAGGCAACAATCACTTGAGATGCGCCGCTAATAAAGGCGCTCACCCAGTTGACTGCCTGAGAAGAAACTTTACTTGCCCAAACTGTAGCCTGGCTAGAAAAATTGGTCAAAACTTGTTCTAATTGAGGTCTGAAATCATCTGGTAAACGCTTGGTGACCAAATCATCAATAACTCTATCAGCATCTTCAAGGTAGACTGGAACATTCCTTGCAAAACTTAAAACCTGACGTTGTAGATTTGGAATAGCTACTGCCAAGCCCCAAATGATAAAGAGAGCGATGATGACAAAGACAATACTAATCGCTATAACACGATTGATTTTGTGTTTCTCCATCCAATCAACAATAGGATTTAACAAATAGTATAGTAAACCAGATAGAATAACTGGCAACATCACGACTGCCAAAAAGTCTAAAACAGGTGAAAATAAAAAACTAATCTTACTTAAAATAAAAAGATTCAGTCCCAATAATAAGGTTACCAAAAATACCGTAATGGCCTTGTTATCCAAAAACCACTTGAAAAACCAAGATAAGCTAAAATGTTTCTCTTTTTGCTCCATAAATACTTCCTTTCTATTGTTCTCTCATTATACCATTTTTAAATCAAAATAACTCTTTTTTAAAGTGCTTACATGGAGACAGCAATATAAAAAATCCCCTCAAAAGAGGAGATTCGATTAGTCTTGAATATGACGGTCTAAGTTCTTCTGATAATCAGCATTGGATTTGCCTTTTTCATCAGCAAATTTCTTGCGGAACTCATCCATTTCTTTGGAAGTGACAATCTTATCTTGGAGTTTAAGATACTTGTAGCTATGTTCATTGGTTTTATCACCTACCCAGCCACCTGCACCGCTACCAGGAACATTTTTCGTCACTAGCATTTGAGCACCGTCAGAGTATCCTGGAATAACAAGTGCACTATCTGACAACCAAGCTTGAGCCTTAGCATATTTGGAATAACGTTTTTGAAGGTCTGTTTTCTCACTATTTGCATCATCAAGCAATTCTTTGTATTTATCCAATCCAACTGTTTTAATAACTGGATTGTCTGTTCCTGGTGCTACACCAAGAGAGCTGAGGAGACTTGGACCTGAAGTTGGATCAAATACATCTAGGTAAGTCGATGGATCCGCAAAGTCTGGACTCCAACCACTGACTGCATTAATATCCCAGTCGGTATTGGCATTGGAAGTAGCTAGAACAGTCATACTGCCCAATTCGTCATCAGAAACTTGTTGAATATCAACAACTACATTGTCAGAGCCTAAGGCTTCCTCAATAGATTGTTTATAAGACTGAACCTGACGAATAAAATCTGGACTTGATGAAGAAATTGGCAAATCTAAATGAATTGGGAACTGGACTCCATCAGCTTGGAGAGTTTTTTTAGCAGCTTCAAACTTAGCTTTAGCCTTGTCTACATTATGAAGTGAATCTTGGGCATCATCAAGACTGACATCTTTCCAGACATTATCCAACTTATCCAATTCTGTCTTAGTAACTTGACCAAATGTTTGATCTCCTACTTGTACAAATGTTGGAGGAGTGAAACTTGTACGTAACTTACGAGGTCCTACTTCATCACCAAATACTTGAGAAATAGCTGCTTTACGATCTGCCGCAAAAGCCAAAGCTTGACGGAAATCTTTGTTTAACAAGGCTTTCTTAGTAGAGGTCTTTTCTGCATCACTTGTTTTAGCAGTATGATTGTATGACACACGATCAATATTAGTAGACATATAGAATACGCCACCTCTTTGTTGACTGTATACAATATTATCCTTGTACTTTTCTTTTAGACGTTCATAGTTAGCAGAGTTTTTAAAGAGTGGTGCAGCTGGATAGTGTCCCTCATCAAAACCGCGTCCTAGAGAGTCTGCATCTTGACCATCAAAGAAGGATAACTTGATATCATCAATAAAGACATTTTGTTTATCCCAGTAGTTTTGATTTTTGGTCATTTCGATAGAAGACTTAGATGTAAGACCTTTGAGGAGATAAGGCCCATTGTATAGAATGCTCGTTACATCAGTTGGTTTACCAAAGTCATCTCCTTTAGAAGCTAAAAAGTCTTCATTTACTGGTGCAAGAACTCCCATTGTTGTTTTTGAATTCCAGAAAGATTCTGGATGATTCAAAGTATAAACAATAGTATAATCGTCTGTTGCTTTTACACCAACAGTAGAAAAATCCGTTGTTTTCCCATTTACATAGTCATCCAATCCTTTAATTGATTCCTGTACCAAATAGAGGGCCTGTGATTTCTTATCTGCTGCATGCTTCAGACCAGTTACAAAGTCCTGAGCCTTAACTTCACCATATTCTTCCCCCTCATTGGTATACCATTTGACACCCTGACGGATTTTATAGGTATAGGTCAAACCATCTTTGGAAACAGTCCAATCTTCTGCAACTGATGGTACTAGATTCCCGTATTGATCATTTTCAAGTAAACCGTCAATAACGTTCCCTGTGATCTGTTTTGTACTCTTATTACCAGAAACGGTATAATCTAGAGTCGTAGGATCTGATGAAAATACATAGGCATAAGTAACTGGTTTAGTTGCTGGTTTAGTTGCTTCTTTATTACCATTAGCAGATGAACACGCTACTAGCACTGCTGCCGAGAGTACAGTAACTCCTGTTGCTAAGAAAACACGTTTTTTCATAAACAAACTCCTTTGCAATTTGTATAAGATTATTATAGCACTTTTAAAAAGTAAATCAACTAAATTTACTAGGTTATCATGTTTTGTTTTATCTATACCAAGTACTGCTTCAACTCCTTTTTTGTGATATAATAGTCTTATCTTTTATATAGAGGTATAGTCATGAAAGAAACTGTTTATTTTGGAACTTATACGCGT
This sequence comes from Streptococcus mitis, assembly GCF_946190285.1. Lineage (GTDB taxonomy): Bacteria > Bacillota > Bacilli > Lactobacillales > Streptococcaceae > Streptococcus > Streptococcus mitis_CP. The sequence continues at coordinate 542,272 of NZ_CAMHZX010000001.1, forward strand.
CGTACTTCCCAAGGGATTTACAAGGCGGACTTTGATACAGAAACTGGTCAGCTTTCAAATCTAGAACTTTTTGCAGCTGAACCAAGTCCGACCTACCTTGCCTTTGACCAGCATCAACATTTATACACTGTTGGTAGTCAAGACGATAAGGGTGGAATTGCAGCCTATCAAACTAATGGTACCTTATTGAATCATGTCGTTGAAGAGGGAGCCCCACATTGTTATGTTGCCGTTGATGAAAAACGTGATTTGGTTTACGCAGCTAACTACCACAAGGGACAGGTCCTTGTTTATAAACGTCAGAAAGATGGTCGTCTTCTACTTAGTGATGTTGATCAACACAGTGGCCAAGGTCCACATGAAAATCAAGCTTCTCCACATGTTCACTATACAGATTTAACACCTGACCACTATCTAGTGACCTGCGACTTAGGTACTGACCAAGTAATCACTTATGATCTTGATTCAGAAGGAAAATTATCTAAGCTCTATACCTATCATAGCCAGCCAGGAGCAGGCTCACGCCATATTATTTTCCATAACCATTATAAAATCGCTTATCTCATTTGTGAACTCAATAGCACTATCGAAGTTCTAATCTACGATGGTGTTGGCGAATTTGAACGCATGCAAGTCATTTCAACTCTACCAGACGGTTATGAAGGCTTTAATGGTACTGCTGCTATTCGTCTCTCTAAAGATGGTAAATACCTCTACGCCTCTAACCGTGGTCATGATTCTATCGCAGTATATACAATTCTTGCGGACGGTAGCTTAGAGTTGTTAGAAATCGTTCCAACGCATGGTCAGACTCCACGTGATTTTGATTTGACACCAGACCAAGAATTTGTCATTGCTGTCCATCAAGACTCTGACAATGCAACCGTCTTTAAACGCAATCCTGAAACTGGTCGTCTAGCAGAACTTTCTAATGACTTCCATGTCCCAGAAGCGGTCTGCATCAGTTTTGCCCCTTAAGAAAACATAAAAAATGAACTTGGTAACTCAAGTTCATTTTTTTCTTATAGTCTATTTCCGACATTAATACGGTTAATGGCACGTTGCAAAGCAATCTTAGCACGACGTTCTTGGTCAATCAAGTGTTTGTCTTGTGCTTCTTCAATTTCACGCTCTGCTCGAAGTTTGGCACGTTCTGCACGACTAACGTCGATATCACGAGCACGTTCTGCAGAGTCAGCAACAATTGTGACAACGCCATTGGCAACTTCGATAACACCTCCGTTTACTGCAATCCAGTTCACGTGATTTTCATCATCTACACGTTTAACCTTAACCTCATCAACTGCTAAAACTGCAATCATATTTTCATGTCGTGGCAAGATTCCCATCTCACCATCCAGAGTTCGAACTGATACAAAGCTGGCATGGTGATCATAGACGAGACCATCTGGTGTCACGATCTGGACAGTTAACTGAGCCATAGATCACCTCTTAAAATCCCATTTTTTCAGCTTTTGCAATCACATCTTCGATAGAACCAACCCCACGGAAGGCATCTTCTGGCAAGTGGTCGTGTTTACCATCAAGGATTTCCTTAAAGCCACGAACAGTTTCAGCAACTGGAACATAAGAACCTGGCTGACCAGTGAATTGTTCCGCAACGTTGAAGTTTTGTGACAAGAAGAACTGGATACGACGGGCACGAGCAACCAAGGTCTTTTCTTCATCAGAAAGCTCATCCATACCAAGGATAGCAATGATATCTTGCAATTCATGGTAACGTTGAAGAACTCGTTTTACTTCAGCAGCAACTGCATAGTGCTCTTCTCCAACAATTTCAGGTGCCAAGGCACGTGAGCTTGAAGCAAGTGGATCAACGGCTGGGTAGATACCCAATTGTACCAACTTACGTTCCAAGTTTGTTGTTGAATCCAAGTGAGCGAAGGCTGTTGCTGGCGCTGGGTCAGTATAGTCATCCGCTGGCACATAGATAGCCTGGATAGAGGTTACAGAACCCTTCTTGGTTGATGTGATACGCTCTTGCAATTGCCCCATTTCCGTAGCAAGTGTTGGTTGGTAACCAACGGCTGATGGCATACGACCCAAAAGGGCAGATACTTCTGAACCAGCCTGAGTGAAACGGAAGATATTATCGATAAAGAGAAGCACATCTTGGCCTTCCACATCACGGAAATATTCAGCAATTGTCAAACCAGTAAGGGCAACACGCATACGTGCTCCTGGTGGCTCATTCATCTGACCAAATACCATGGCTGTTTTCTCGATAACGCCTGATTCTTTCATTTCCCAGTAAAGGTCATTACCCTCACGAGTACGTTCCCCAACACCGGTAAATACTGAAATACCACCGTGTTCTTGGGCAATGTTGTGAATCAATTCTTGGATTAAGACGGTTTTACCAACTCCGGCACCACCGAAAAGTCCAACCTTACCACCTTTAAGGTAAGGGGCAAGAAGGTCGATAACCTTAATCCCTGTTTCAAGGATTTCAGAAGAGGTAGACAACTCATCAAAAGTTGGAGCTTTTTTATGAATTGGCTGACGCTCTGCATCTTCTGTAAAAGGAGCTTCCAAGTCAATGGTATCTCCCAAAACATTGAAGACACGTCCTAAAGTTTCTTTACCTACTGGTACAGAGATTGGACGACCTGTGTCCAATACTTCCATTCCACGAGTCAAACCATCTGTTGATTCCATGGCGATAGTACGGACCATACCATCTCCCAACTCCAAGGCTACTTCAAGGACGATTTTTGTTTTTCTTTCGTCATTTTTGTAGACGACAAGTGCATTGTTAATCTCAGGAAGTTTTTCCCCTGCTGCAAACAAGACGTCTACAACGGGACCGATAACCTGAGCAATTTTACCTGAACTCATCTCCTTCTCCTATTCTATATAAGATACTGTCGGTCCCTAGCTTAACTAGGTCCTAAGTTCATTTTCATACGAGCTGGACTAGTGCCTATTCTAAGGCACTAGCTCCTGCTACGATTTCTGTAATTTCTTGTGTAATCGCCGCCTGTCTGGCACGGTTATACTGAATTGTCAAATCATTAATGACTTTCTTAGCATTATCTGTCGCTGTTTGCATGGCTGTCATACCCGCAGCATTTTCAGCTGTCTTAGCGTCGATAATAGCACCGTAAATCATACTTTCTGCAAACTGAGGTAACAACTGCTCCAAAATTTCTTCTCGGCTAGTTTCCAATTCAAAGGTCAAGCTGTAACTGTCATCTGCTTCATTTGGATCCAAGTCAACAATTGGTAGCATTTGTTCCACACGCATTTGACTGGTTAGCGTATTGACATGATGGTTATAGCAGACATAGAGTTCATCAAAAAGTTCATTTTGGTACATTTCAACAGTTTTTGAAATAATCTTACGGACTTCATCAAAGCTAGGTTGGTCTGCCAAGCCACGTAGTTCATAAAGTGGTTGAATACCACGAGCTTTAAAGAAATCAGCTCCCATTCCACCAATACAGATCATTTCAAATCCTTTACCGTCTGGATGGTATTCTTCTTTCAGCTCCATAACGGCTTTCAAAATAGAAGAATTATAACCTCCAACCAAACCTCGGTCTGAAGTAATGACGATATAGCCTGTCTTCTTAACTGGACGGCTAATCAACATCGGATTGGTTGAACTACCAGCTCCATTACCATGAAGAATATCCGTCAAAAGTTTACGAACTTTCTGAGCATAAACTTGGAAGTTGCGAGCAGCTTCTTCAGAACGACCTAGCTTAGCAGCTGATACCATCTGCATGGCATTAGTGATTTGACTCGTATTTTTTGTTGAGGCGATTTTTGTTTTAATATCATTTAGAGATACTGCCATCTGACACCTCTATTCTTACTGGAAGCTGGTTTGATTGAGAAACTCTGTAATCGCAGCATCCAAGACTGCTTCTTCTGGCAAGTCTTTTGTATCACGAATGGTTTCCAAAATCTCTGGATGTTGAGCATCAAAGAAGGCATGGAACTCTTCCTCGAAACGAACAATTTCATCTACAGGAACAGTATCCAAGAAACCATGTGTCAAAGCATAGAGAATGGTTACTTGTTTCTCAACAGGTAATGGTTTGTGAACAGGTTGTTTCAAAACTTCCACTGTACGACGTCCACGGTTCAACTTAGCCTGTGTTGCTGCATCCAAGTCAGAACCAAACTTAGTGAAGGCTTCCAACTCACGGTATGAAGCAAGGTCGATACGAAGTGTACCAGCAACCTTTTTCATTGCTTTAATTTGTGCAGAACCACCTACACGAGATACAGATGAACCCGCGTCAATGGCTGGACGAATACCCGCATTGAAGAGACCATCACCAAGGAAGATTTGTCCATCAGTGATTGAAATCACGTTGGTTGCGATATAGGCAGAGATATCTCCTGCTTGTGTCTCGATAAACGGTAAGGCTGTAATAGATCCACCACCAAGTTCATCAGAAACTTTAGCTGAGCGCTCAAGCAAACGGCTGTGAAGGTAGAAAACATCCCCTGGGAAGGCTTCACGACCTGGAGGACGACGAAGCAAGAGTGACAGTTCACGATAAGCTACCGCTTGTTTTGACAAATCATCATAAACGATCAAAACATGCTTACCTTGGTACATAAATTCTTCTGCCATGGCAACCCCAGCATAAGGAGCTAGGAAGAGCAATGGAGATGGTTGTGAAGCAGAGGCTGTCACAACGATTGTGTAATCCAGGGCACCGTACTGACGTAGTGTTTCTACTTGCGTACGAACTGTTGATTCTTTTTGTCCAATCGCAACATAGATACAGATCATATCTTGACCTTTTTGGTTCAAGATTGTATCAATCGCAATGGTTGTTTTCCCTGTCTGACGGTCACCGATAATCAACTCACGTTGACCACGACCAATCGGTACAAGGGCGTCAATAGCTTTCAAACCAGTTTGCAATGGTTCTGATACAGACTTACGTTGCATAACACCAGGAGCTGGCGCTTCTACTGGACGAGTTTTGTCAGTGTGGATTTCTCCAAGACCGTCAACTGGACGACCAAGTGGGTCCACAACACGACCAATCAGACTTTCACCTACTGGGACTTCCATGATTTTACCTGTACGGCGGATTGTATCGCCTTCACGGATATCTGTAAAGTCACCTAGGATGATAATACCGACGTCTGTTGACTCCAAGTTTTGAGCCATACCATAAGAGCCGTTTTCAAAAATCAACAACTCTCCACTCATGGCATTTTCAAGACCGTGAGCACGCGCGATACCGTCCCCGATATAGGTTACAACACCTGTTTCAGTCACATCAAAATTGGGTTTGAAATTTTCAATTTGTTGCTTAATTAAAGCGCTGATTTCTTGTGCGTTAATTGCCAAAAGAACACCACTTTCTATTTCAAATTTTCTTTAACAACTTTAAGTTGTTGTTTAATACTCACATCAATTGTCTTGTGATTGGCAAAAATGACAAAACCACCAATAAGACTTTCATCGATTTGTTCTTTTACACTCCTTACTTTAAGAGACATTTTTTTCTCAATCAAAGGGAGCAAGCGACTCTTCTGTTCATCCGTTAAAGGATGAGCTGACGTAATCGTCACTTCAAATCGATTTGTTTCTTTTTCAAGTCGGTTCAAGCAATCTACAAGAATATCATAAAAAAGATTTGCTCTGTGATTGTAGATAAGAACCTGGATAAAGTTTTGCAATAAAGGTGACACTGAGTCTTGGAAGAAAGAAATCGTTTTTTCCTTGTCAGACTCGTCTACTGCCACTTTTTTTAAAAAAGAAGGTAAACCTGTTTCTTCAGCAACTTGCTTGATTTGAGCTAAGTCTGAAAAGATACGGTCTTCTTCTCCTTTTTCTAAAACCAATTGGACAAAAGGCATGCTGTATTTTTCAATTACCTTTACTGTTTTCTTGTCCATTAAGCTTCTCCTAACTGATCGATATACTGATCAATGAGTTCTTTATGGGCATGACCGTCAAGGTTTTGTGAGATGATTTTACCAGCCAAGCTGATTGTCAAATCTGCTACCTCACCCTTAACGCTTTGTAAAGCTTCAGCTTTATTTTGAGCAATTTCTTGGTTCGCTTTTTCTTTCAAGCGTCCTGCTTCTAGCTTAGCATCTGCTAAAATACTAGCTTTGCTTTTCTCAGCTGTTTCTTTCGCATTCTCAATGATTGTCTTAGCTTCTTTACGGCTACCAGCCAATTCATCTTCGCGTTTTTGAGCCAATACTTCTGCTTTTTGACGTGCTTGTTCAGCTCCGTCAATATCTGCTGCAATTTTTTCTGCTCTTTGTTCGAAAATGCTAGTCAAATTTGACCAAGCGTATTTCTTAACCAAGACTAGCAAGAGAATAAAGGAACCAGCGATTAGTATAAAGTCACCAAGTAATTCACCTACTGTTACATTCATAAACTACTCCTTTCTATTCTTCTTCATTAATTTTATTTCCTAGGTACATTGAAGATAACAATGTAAATACATATGCTTGTACACAAGAAATAAAAACAGAAAATGCAGTCCAGATTAGATTTGTTCCAAAAGCAATAGGATACCAATAGAAGGCCTGATGAGAAAGTAGGACTAACATACTTGCCATCACTTCCCCTGCAAAGATATTACCAAAGACCCGCAATGCAAGTGAAAGGAGATTGGTAACTTCTTCCAAGAGATTCATTGGCGTCATAAAACCTGGTGTTACAAATGCTTTTAAATACTTTTTGATTCCACGACGACGAATTCCTTCTACGTGGGTCATCAAGATAATTGTAAAAGACAAGACCAAGTCAAATGACAAATTTGCTGTTGGTGAGGTCCAAAGATTTACACCATCTGTAGTCTGAATTCTAGCCATTAAGCCAATATTATTTGCAATGGCCATAAATAGGAATAAACAGAAATAAAAGAGAGAATAATCCTTTATCATTGGACCAAGGTTTGATTTTGTAAATCCAACAACAAAATCAAATAAATACTCTAATACATTTTGTTTTCCTGTGGGTCTCAAAGTCATATTTCGAGTTGCCCAATAAATAAAGCCAAAAATAAGTGCTACAGTCAACAAAGTCAAAACTACTATGGTTAAATTAAAGGTAACAGGACCAATATTGATGGTTGGATTAATACTTTCTTCCATCTAAAATCCTCCCTTTTTCAATTTATACTTCTTTTATTTGATGATAAATGAAAAGACAAGAGTAACGAAGAAAGTACCTTCAATAAAGGCAACCCCTAGGATCATCAAACTACGTAGTTCTGAGATGATATCTGGTTGGCGAGCAACTGATTTCAACAAACCGTTCATCAACATACCTTCACCAAGAGATACACCCATACAGGCAAGACATAGACCGAAAAATGTTAAATTCATGACGAATTCTCCTTTTAATTAAAATTTACTTACTTAGTTTAGTCCTAAAAATTGGATTTGTCAACTTTTTACTAACATTGAAAGCGTTTAATGAAAATTATTTACAATTTTACTATTTTTAAGTCTATTATATAGAAAACTTTGGAAAAAAATTGTAATAAATCCGTCTATTATCTAGGTCTTTCTGAAAAATAATGAAAAAATCCGAGATGAAATCTCGGATGGAAATTAATATATTTTTTTAACCTAATGTTCTTTTAGTAAGTAGGATTAAAGGGAAATCAACTAGAAAACTTTCGTCTCCTACATATTTATTAAGCACGCACTGTAACGCTGGTTCCATCTTCCTTATAAAGATTGATGAGACCTTCTTTGAGAGCTCGAACCATGTCTCCAGCTTGAACAGGTTGTGGGACCTTGATTGTCAAGAGTTCCATTGGATTTGGAGCGCGGTCTATTTTATTGCCTTTGGCATCATGTAAATTTTCGATATACGTTTCAAAATGACGGAAACCTGGGCCATAAAACTCAACTTGGTCTCCTTCGTTAATAACGTTCCGTTGACGAATAGTTGCTGTTTGTGTCGCATCATCATAAGAAACCACTTCAGCAACAAACTTGTACTCAGGAATTTTACGACGAGCACCAAATAACTGCTCATTTTCAGATGGTGTACCGTAGTAGAAACCTGTTGCTAATTCACGTTGGGCAACCTTCCACATCTCATCAATCAAGTCTTGCTTGATAGCTTCAAACTTCTCTGGACTCTCTAGATAAGCATCAACAGCCGCCTTATAACAGTTAGTTACTGTTGAAACATAGTGAATAGACTTCATGCGTCCTTCGATCTTCAGACTGTCCACACCGTTTTCAATCATATCTGGGATATGGTCAATCATAGACATATCAACGGCTGACATTGAAAATTCTTCAGGAATTTCACCTTTAAGACTCTTACGTTCCTTCCCAAATGGCATATCGTAAAGGTCGTACTTCCAACGGCAAGACTGAGAGCAACCACCACGGTTAGCATCACGCATACTCATGTGATTTGAAAGCGTACAGCGACCTGAGTAGGAAATACACATAGCTCCATGAACAAAGGCTTCAATCTCAACGTCTGTACGTTTGCGAATTTCTGCCAATTCTTCCATTGAAACCTCACGCGCCAAAACGACACGAGTCAAGCCCAGTTCTTTCCAGAACTCAAGAGTTTCATAGTTGGTGGCACTTGCTTGGGTAGAAAGGTGGATTTCAAGACCTGGTGCTTCAGTCGCTGCAATCATAATCAAAGCTGGGTCAGATACGATAACTGCTGCAATCCCGATATCACGCAGTTTACGGAACCACTCACCAGCACCAGCTTCATTTCCTTCGTGCATAACCATATTGGCAGCTACATAGACTTTAGCACCGTACTTAGCCGCAAACTGTACGCCTTCTTCCATCTGTTCGAAAGTAAAGTTTCCGGCACGGCTACGAAGACCATAGGCCTGACCACCGATAAAGACAGCATCTGCTCCATATTGAACAGCTACTTTTAGCTTCTCTAAAGTTCCTGCAGGTGATAAAACCTCAGGACGTTTTAATGTTTTTGTCATGTTTTCTCCTATTTGCAATATAAAAGTTTGACGTTTTTCCTTCTCATTTTATAGTAAATAAGCGATAAAATCAAGCCTAGACAGATTGTTTTGACAATTCTAATCTTTTAGACTTTAGATAACAGAGTTCTAAAAGCTTTTACTTATAACAAACTTCTCACATCATCATCTCGTGAAAAATTTATACTCAATAAAAATCAAAAAGCAAACAAGGCAGCTAGGCGTACAGCAAGGAGAAGCTAAAAATATCCTCCGATACACTACTTTCATCTAGCATATCGGAGGATTAGCTCTTATAACAATTTTCCTATTATGGAACACCTACAATCTGGCAACCATAATTAACTATCTTAAATCATTAAAAGCAAGTAAGCATCTGAAGGATTTGCACCTTCTATACTCTATTCTCACTTTTGATAAACTAAGAGCGAAAAATTTAGCTTCTAGTCTTCTTTTCTTTTGGCTACATAAAGAGTAAGCAAGATTCCACTTCCTAAAAGAATTGAAATGACATCTGTTTGGCTTCCAGTATTCGGTAAGGCTACTCTTGTATGATTCGTCATTCCAGAAGTTTCATAATCTGGGATTTGAGTATTTGGCTCAGATGTTACTGGAACTGCGTTTGGAATCTCTACAGTGTCAGAGGTATGTGAATCAAGTACAGTTTGATTATTTGTACTTGGGATGCCTGTTTCTGGTGCACCTGTTCCTGGCTTCCCTGTATTTGGAGTACCTGCTCCTGGAGTGTCTGGTGTTCCGGTTTCTGGTGTTCCCGTATTTGGAGTACCTGAACCCGGAGTGTTTGGTTTGCCGGTTTCTGGTTTCGGATCCGGTTTTGATTCCGGCTTAACCGGTTTGTCTGATGGTGGTGTAATTCTTCCTGATTCTAGTTTCGGTTGTTCTGGTGGTGTTGTTCCAGTATTTCCTGGTTGTACAGGGGTTGGATTCACAGCACAATTACATATTCCATCCTTACCATCACGTCCATCTTTTCCATCTTTTCCATCTTTTCCGTCTTTACCATTTTTCACTACAATTTCTTGTTTTGTTCCATCTGGATTTGTGATGACAATTGTATGACTTCCATCTAGATTCTCTTTCGTTTCAATTGTAGGAGATTTACCGTCTTGGCCATTTTTCACTACAATCTCACGTTTTGATCCATCTGGGTTGGTAATAATAATTGTATGGCTTCCATCAGAGTTTTCTCTTGTTTCAATTATCGCTGATTTACCATCAATACCATTACGACCGTCACGACCATCTACTCCGTTATAGATATCTTCCTCACTAATCAAAGTATCTCCAGCAGTATAGGTCAAAGTATTATCATTATCGTAATAAACTGTAATATGAACGCCAATTGGCTCCGTTGCTGGTTGAGTAGTTGCACGATCTTCATCCACACTTCTTGCTCTTCTAGCGCTTCGAGGTTGTGCAGGATAAATTGGTTTTAGTTCAATTCTTGGAGAACGTCCATCTTTTCCGTTTTCTCCATTTTTAACCGTTGTTGCAATTGGTTCTTTACCATCTGGTTGAGTAATTGAAATTGTATGACTTCCATCTGGATTTGTCACTACACTTACTTCTGGTGTAAAGCCGTCTTTTCCGTCACGGCCGGCTACTCCAGCTTCACCTTTATCACCTTTTGCTCCCTTGATATTTCCTGCTGGTTTCCACTCTCCATTTTTCTTAACAAGGACATCTCCTGTTGTTGTATTGATGAATGTGTCGCCATCTTTTCCATCTTGGGCTTTTGGTGCATTTGCGCCACTTAAGATATCCTTCCCGTCTCTGCCGTTTTGCCCTGGTAAACCTTGAGCTCCATCTTGCCCACGTTCACCTTGAATACCTTGGTCACCCTTGTCACCTTTTGGTCCAGCTGCTCCGTCTTGTCCATCTTTAATCACGGATGTGCCTAGAACTGTATCTGTTCCTTCGTCAAACTGATTATTGGCATTCTTGTCACTATAGAACGTTAATGTCGTTTCTTTCTTAGTTTCATCACGGTCTACTTTAACTTTTGGAGTCTCACCATCTTTACCATTTTTAATAACGGTTGATACCGGTTGTCCACCTGGTTGTGAAATCGTAACTGTATGCGTTCCATCATTGTTTTCTGCCACAGTTACAGTTGGTGTAGCTGGTGTTAAGTCTACAACATCTATGGTGATATCTTTGGTAATTGATTTAGTTTTACCTGCATTTGTCACCGTTACTGGTATATCAAATGCTCCAGCTATTGTTGGTGTTCCTGAAATAGTCTTAGCAGATTCATCGTATGTTACACCATCTGGAAGTTTGGTCTTATCAACCGTTAATGTAGCACCTGCTGGTACTGTAAACGTAATTGGACGAAGACCAGTTTTTCCTAGCGCAATCATTTGACGATCATTTTTAATGTCTAATGATACTGGATCATCTACTACCGTTACAGTGATAATCTCTTCTGCACTACCTTTACCTAATGTTTCAGAATCCAATGTTGCTTTTAAACGAACTTTATAAACACCAGGCTTGGTTGGAGTTCCACTAATTGTATGCGTTGTAGCATTATAATTTAAACCTGCAGTTGATCCAAGATATGAGTCTAAGTCTGTTTCCGGTAAATCTACGCTTAGATAACGAGCACCTAAACTTGAATGTTCACTGTGAGAAACCACCATATTTTTAATAGTTTCACCCAGACGAATCGTTTGTTCTTTTTCTGTAACATTAATACTTACAGGAAGTGGGCGAACATTAATTTTAATATGCCCCCCATCAACTGGAGATTCTGCCATTTCTGGGAAAGTCGCTTTATATGGAATTAAATATTCTCCCACTTTAGATGGTGTGCCAGAAATTGTTCTACTTGCTGAATCATAAGTAACTCCTGGTGGTAATTGACTTGTATCAACTTCTAATCTAGCTTTAGCATCCGAAGGAGTTAAAACTACATTGTCTATAGCAGTTAGAACATCTTTCTCTTGTTCCTTATTGTCAACGGTTACAGTTAAATTACGCGATGTTACATTTATCGTTAAGGTTGCGCTTGCTGTTGAATTACCACTAATTGTTGGACTTGTCGCTGTGAATGTTGCTGTATACGTTCCTACTTTTGTAGGAGTACCTGAAACTGTTTTAGTCGTAGCATCGTAGTTCACACCTGGAGGTAGTGAGCCTGAAGTTATCGCTAAATTAGCTCCATCTGCTTTCAACTTAATCGAAGGAAGTTCATCCAAAACTTTCACTTCTTTTTTATTGTCTGGAATCGAAAAGTCTAAAGGAACACTTTTTACTGTGATATTCACATACCCATATGTCGATTGATTGGTTCCACCTGCAGTAGTTCTATTAACATAGCCATACACTTGGAAGGTCCCTACTTGAGTCGGTATTCCTGTTATAGTTTTGTTATCCGCAGACCAATTTAAACCATTTGGTAAACTGCCGCCTGTGTAACTTACTGTCGCATTTTTAGGAATTTTAAGAGTAATCGGTGGTATTGATTCACCTGCTGTAAACGTGTAATCAGTTGTTGGGACATTAAAGTTTCCTGGCGTTACGGTCAAATCAACTACTTTAGTAATGGAAGCCCCATCTTTTGTAGCAGTAACTGGAATCAGATAATGTCCTTCATATAATCCAGTACCTGATAATGTTTTGCTATTGCTATCATACATAACACCATCTGGCAGTGTTCCTACTGTAACCGTTGCTCCCTCACTAGCTGTTACAACCATATCTGCAAATTTAGTTCCTTCTGAAACTGTTTGCTTATCATTCGTTACAGATAAAGTTAAATCAGAAACTGGTGGAGGGGTAACTGTATAGGTAAAGCTTATCTTAATCTGACGACTTTGACCTTCATTATTGGTATAAGTAGCTGTTACAATCGCTGTTTGTGGTGCATCTGTATGTTTTAAAGCATAACCTGTTAGTCCTGTATTGTCAGCATTAGGACTTAGGTAGAGATGGCCTCCATCAGCCTCAACTGATAGACTCGTAATCTTACTACCATTTGTCATCGAAACAGGAATAGTTGGGATAGCTTGTCCTTCTTGCCAGCTTTGATTGGAAATAGGATTTAGTCCATCCATTACCTCGAACTTATAGGTACGAGCTGGGACATTGGCTCCAAAGTGTCCATCCTTTGCTGTAGCTGTAATAGTATAGACACCTGCAGCTAAAGTCTTACCATTTTGTTTGATAATCTTAAATCTAGTAGGATTTTCAGTGTCTTTTGTAATCTCAACCCCATTAGGTTTATTATTGATTTCTAATGTTGCATTAGACTTATTAAGCACTAAGTTTCCTAGATTCTGCTCCTTATCCGAGATAGGCACAGCTACTGGAATTGGATTCGTTACGCGGTAAAGCTTATCCGCATCAAACATAACATCAGCATTGGTTAAAGTAAAGTTAGCATTTTCGTCCGAACCCCCAGTTGGTGTCGTTTGAGAAACCTCTCTAGTCACTAAATTCAAATGATGCTTTGTCACCCGTCCAATATTATCTGTAACATTAAATTCTACAAAATACGTTCCTGCTTTTTCTGGTAATGTCTTAAAATTAATACGATAGGGAGATACATTATCCCCTGATGAGTCAGCATAATAAGCACTAACAGAAGAATTAACTGGTTTATTTCCCGTCAAAACATCACTTGACTCAACGGTACTATAAACAAAAACATTATCAGCGGTAGGAGCTTTATCCATTATAAACTCCACTGTAACCCCAGGACTACCTCCTGTCTGTTCAAACTTAGTAATGGTAACGGGAGCATTATTTCCTACTAGATTATATTCATCTTTTCTCCCTGGTAATGACAACCATAGGTTAGACGTATACTGAGGACTATCTGGAGTCGCATCCGCTATCGTTTTAGGACTTCTATCATGTAAGTAATAACCAAAAGGAGTAGACGTCATGTAAGCTGTGGAAGAAGCTTCATCATATGAAACAGAGTCTCCCATTCGATTGTTCTTAGCTTTATGTTGCTTGTAATAAGGAGAATCAGAATCATAATCATAATATTGATATTTATAATCCTCTACTACTTTATACAACGGCGGTTCTTCTATCGTTAGTTCAGCTGTAATCCTAGTATAGGGATCTGCTTTTGACTGAACTCCGATTGTATAGGTTCCGCTTTGAAGCGTATTATCCAAGGTGACAGTCTTGGTCAGATACCGATTATCTTTACCACCGTCATTAAATACAAATCCTAACCGTTTCGCATCGGGGGTTAATTCCACTTCATTGGGCTCGATATTCGTCAAACCCACCTTATATTTCAACTCTACTGTAGAACCATCTTTTTTAAATTTGTAGTCAGGAATATTACGACCTGTTTCTGCTCCAAAATACCGCTCCAAGGTCATATACGGAGCTTCATTAACAGGCTTGACTGTAACTGTAGTCATATAGGTTTGATTGTTATAAGTGAAGCCAACATTGTAAGTACCAGGCTCTACTGTAGTTGGAACATTTCCAGATAGGGCGAGAGTGGCGTCCCAAGATCCCGATGCATTAGTAAAAGATTTTTCTATAATCCTTAAACCCAATTTTTGGGTATCTTCATTCAAAGTTGAACCGTTTTTAACACTATAATATAGACTAGAATTGGAGCTATAGTATGGCGCAAAATCGGTAGAAATATCAAATTCGACTTTAGGTGCAGTTGCTGCTCCGTAGGAGTAAACCGTTTTTGACCCTGTTGTCGGGATTAGCACAGCTGGTTGACTCGCCGTCTCTGCATCCAACATATAACTAAGATTGCCTGAATGCCCCATCTTTTTGAGTTGGTTCCAGACTGCCTCGATGGCTTCTGCTAGATTGGTACGAGCTGTTTCAAAGGCTGTATTTGAAGCATCTATTGACTTGAGAGAAGTTCTGGCCTCTGTTAGAAGTTGGTTAGAGCGACGCAAGGCTTCTTCGATGGCAGCTTTTTGATTTGAGTTTGTTAGACCGCTCAGGTATTTTTCAGCTTCCTTCGTTACTACCTCTGCCTCTGTAATCGTGGTTCCCAATTGATCCTTGTCAGGATTTGTAACTTCTTCCTTTTCCTCCAATTTCGCCAGAGGAGCCTCTACTAGTGATTTTCTATCGGATTCTTTATGAACAGTCTCTGCCACTTCTTTTGGCAACATTTCTGGCTGAGCTTTTGGATCCTTTTCTGTAGAAACTGCTTTTTCTGAATTTGAAATGCTTGTTTCAACTGACGGTTGAGTTACAACTGGTTTTTCTGCCGATAGATCTGACTCAGGTTTAGGAACAACTTGATTTTTATCAATGTCTACAGTAGCTGCTTCTACTTTGGGTTGAACTACTTCAGCATCTGAGTCCTTTTGCTTTTCCGCATGGACACCAATCACTTCACTGGCGCGTACAACTGGCGCATTGGCTACAGCACCAATAAAGAATTGCCCAATCAAAACAGATGCCACACCGACACTGAATTTTCTAATGGCAAACTTTTGACGTTTTTCGAATTTCACTTCTATTCTCCCTTATTATTTTTTCAAGTTCTTTTATCAAACAATAATAAACATATACTAAATCATAAGCAAATGTGTATATTACTGCCTATTTTACTATTTTAATACTTTCTAACTAAAAATCAATAGATATCCACAGTTTCCTTTCACACCCAAAGTAGAAATAGCCACTAATAATAAATTTATCACAAAATAAAATACATAAAAATAATAACTATTCATTTTATTAAGTATTTGTTCTTATTATACGCATATTTACCCCCCCCCATGAAATATTGGGAGTTCTTTGTGAAATATAACATTTTTATTACAAATTTTAATTTCTAGACTGAGAGATAGATAAAGACCACTTCACAATTATTGTAGGGTGAAATTCTTGCTATTTCCCATTTACTGAGTAGCAACTTCATTTCACACTTGATAGCAAACAAAAAAGACTCCATAAAATCTGAGATGGATTTTAGCCACTACAGATTTTATGGAGTTTTATTATCTTCATGCTGTTAAATCAAGGATTCTTAGCCTAAGTTACGCTTATCTATTATTCCCACTCAACTGTTGCAGGTGGTTTGCTTGTAATATCGTAGACGATACGGTTAACATGATCTACTTCGTTTACGATACGTACTGAGATTTTTTGAAGCACTTCCCAAGGAATTTTGGCAAAGTCAGCAGTCATACCATCAATAGAGGTGATGGCACGGATTGCAATTGTGTAGTCATACGTACGACCGTCACCCATAACCCCAACTGAACGAACGCCTGTGTTAACAGTGAAGTATTGCCAAATATCGCGGTCAAGGCCAGCTTTGGCAATTTCTTCACGGAGGATAGCGTCTGATTCACGAACTGTTTCTAGTTTTTCTTCAGTGATTTCACCCATGACACGGATAGCAAGTCCTGGTCCTGGGAATGGTTGGCGCCATACAATATGGTCTGGCATACCAAGCTCTGTACCAAGGGCACGAACTTCATCTTTATAAAGAGTGTTGAGTGGTTCGATCAATTCAAACTGCATGTCTTCTGGAAGACCACCCACGTTGTGGTGTGACTTGATAGTTTGAGCTGTATCTGTACCAGACTCAATCACGTCTGTGTAAAGAGTTCCTTGTGCAAGGAATTTCACATCTTTGAGCTTGCTTGCTTCGTCATCGAATACATACACAAACTCATTACCAATGATTTTACGTTTTTGTTCAGGGTCAGAAACGCCAGCAAGTTTATCAAGGAAACGTTTAGCAGCGTCTGCTTTGACGATATTCAAACCAAACTTACCACCAAGCATGTCCATAACTTGATCCGCTTCTCCTTTACGAAGAAGACCGTGGTCTACGAAGATACAGATCAATTGATCGCCAATAGCCTTTTGGAGAAGAACCCCAACGACAGATGAGTCAACCCCACCTGAAAGACCAAGAAGGACACGTTTATCACCGACGGTTTCACGAATTTTTTGGATCTGCATATCGATGAAGTTATCCATTGACCAGTCGCCTTTAGCCTTACAGATGTTAAGGGCAAAGTTACGAAGGATGTCATTCCCGTATACAGAATGGCGAACTTCAGGGTGGAATTGGATACCGTAAATGTGTTTATCTGGGTTTTCGATGGCTGCGTATGGGCAGTCAGCTGATGTACCTGTACGAACAAAGTCAGAAGGAATCTCAGTAACCGCATCACCATGGCTCATCAAAACAGTCTGCTCATCTGGTGTTGATTCAAAAAGAGCTGATGGTGTGTGAGTTAGGGTTGATTGACCGTATTCACGATTCCCAGCGTCACCTGCAGGAACAACTTTTCCTCCAAGTTTATGGGTCAATAACTGCATACCGTAACAAATTCCCAAAATAGGAATTCCGAGTTCGAAGATTTCTGGGTCAATATCGAATGAACCATCTTCGTATACAGAGTTTGGACCACCTGAAAGGATGATTCCTACAGGGTTGATTTCACGAACTTCAGCAGCTGAAATTTTATGACTTTTTAGTTCTGAAAAAACACCAATCTCACGGATACGGCGTGAAATCAGCTGGTTGTATTGGCTACCATAGTCCAATACGATGATTTTTTCTACATCTTGCAAATCAGTTGAAATGTTGCTCATCTTTTTCCTTTCTCAAAAGAAATATCTTTTTTCAATATTCTATCACAAATAAGGGCGAATTACCAACTAAACAAGGCGAAGTTTGACTTTTTCTAGTTTATTGGGGTACAATAGAGAAAAGATAGAAATGAAGTGAAAAATATGCTACCCGCTTATATGAAAATCCATGATCAGATTAAAAAGGATATTGACGAACATCGTTGGGCCATTGGTGAGAGACTTCCCAGTGAACGAGACTTAGCAGAGCAGTTTGCGGTCAGTCGCATGACCCTCCGCCAAGCTATTTCCCTCTTGGTCGAAGAAGGAGTTTTAGAGCGCCGTGTAGGAAGTGGCACCTTTGTATCCAGTACACGTGTACAAGAAAAGATGCGAGGGACAACCAGTTTTACTGAAATTGTTAAGTCCCAAGGTAAAGTACCCTCTAGCCAACTCATTTCCTACAGAAAAACTATTCCCAATGAGCAGGAAGTTGCCAAGCTAGAAATTTCTCCAACGGACAATATTATCCGAATGGAACGTGTTCGCTATGCCGACCAAGTTCCTCTGGTTTATGAAGTTGCTTCTATTCCTGAAAAATTCATTAAGGACTTTAAAAAAGAAGAAATCACCAGTCATTTCTTCCAAACCTTGCAAAAACACGGCTACCGTATCGGTAAATCACAGCAGACCATCTATGCTCGCCTCGCTAAAGAAAAAATTGCCCACTATTTGGAAGTTGAAAAAGGACATGCCATTCTTGGTTTAACTCAGGTTTCCTACCTAGAAGATGGTACTGCTTTTGAATACGTAAAAAGTCAGTATGTAGGCGAACGCTTTGAATTTTATCTTGAAAATAATTAGATTACTATGCAAAAACTCTCTGTCACGGACAAAGAGTCTTTTTATTTTTCTAAGAGTAAATCTTTCAACGAAATCAAAGTTACAGCAACTAAAATCATTGCCATGCCAAGAAAATCAATAGGATAAAATTGTTCATTCATAATTAGGAAAGCAAAGAAAACCGCCGATATTGGCTCAATTGAAGCCAACAAGCTTGACTTGACCGGTCCTATCAAACTGGCTCCTTTTAAGAAGGCTGTATAGGCAAAGACAGTCCCGATAAGGATAATGCCCGCAAATGCAAGGAGAAAATCAAGACTAGTTGGGATAGCAGTCTGTAGAACTCCTGTAAAAGGAAGGGCGACCAAACCTGCTATGACCATTCCCACACCAATGACCAAGCTACTCCCCCACTTCTTAATCAAGACTATGGGTAAAATGATATAAAGTGCATAAGTTAGTGCAGAAAATAGCCCCCAGAACAGGCCTGCAGGTGTCATGGATAACTGGTCCAACTGCCCATGAGTTGCAATCAGGAAGGTCCCTCCAATGGCTAATATGATTGAAATAATCTCTCCCAGTGTCGGTGCTACCTTATCCTTGATACAGCTATAAATCAAAATCCCAACAGGACAAACATACTGAAGCACCGTCGCGGTACCTGCATTGGTCTCCTGAATAGCAGTTAGATAGGCGAATTGGTTGAGGAAGAGACCAATTAGAGCAAAAATAAGAAGAGACAGCAAACTCTTTCTATCCTTTAAAAAGGCCAGTATTTTATCCTTTGCAGTAGCATAAGCCAAGAGCATGAGAATTCCACCAGCGATTAAAAGACGCAAGTTGGTCAAAACCAGAGCCGAAATTCCGTGTGCCATCAGGTATTGGCCACTCGTTCCTGACAAGCCCCAAGCAATCCCAGCCACAACTGTTAATAAAGTCCCTTTTAAACTGTTTGACATGTCTCTCCTTTACTCTTCTTTACGAATCAAGTCCATCACTTGATTGCGGTCTAAAATCCATTGAGCCCTCTCATCCTTTTCATAAGTACGATTCGATAGGAAAATGGCCGCTTCTTGCTTCTGGCGATTCCACATGATAAAGGTACCTGTATAGCCCGTATGGTCTAGCCAATCTCCTTCCAAATTCCAGGCCAAAGAACGTTCCTTGTCATCCAAAGGAGAAAAATTTTGACTCAAATCTCTTGCAAAATCATCTTCTAAATAGTGTTCTAAAAAGATTTGTAAATCCTTTACAGTCGAAAATAAACCAGCACTACCTGCATGTTTGCCTAGGAGGCGAGCTTTGGGATCATGTACCAGACCTGCCTCGACACCTCTAACTGTTGGAACAGCAAACCCAACAGGTCCAAATTGGGTTTTCGTCATTCTCCAAGGATTCCAAACTTGTTCTTGTAAAATCACATCCAAGTCTTGATTAAAGATTCTTTCCAAAATAAAACCCAACAGCAAAAAATGGACATCCGAATAAAGAAAGGCTGGCTG
The DNA here is from genome assembly GCF_946190285.1 of Streptococcus mitis. Taxonomy (GTDB): domain Bacteria; phylum Bacillota; class Bacilli; order Lactobacillales; family Streptococcaceae; genus Streptococcus; species Streptococcus mitis_CP. The sequence goes on from NZ_CAMHZX010000001.1 coordinate 562,130, forward strand.
ATTTCGTCTATTGAGATGAAACATAGCTTCCTTTAATTCTAAGGCTGCTAAAAGATCTCTATTGGGAATAAAAGGATCAAGATTTGTAGCGTGGGTTAAGAGCTGGCGAATAGTGATATCTGGATAATCACTTTCAGGTAAAAAATCTGTTACCGGTCTGTCAATATCTAATTGACCTTTTTCCCACAAGAAGGTAAAAACAGTACCTACCCCAACAACCTTGCTGACACTGGCTAGGTCATAAACTAGTCCTGCCTGAGTCTGCAAGCCATGCTCTGGGTCACTCTGACCTAAATAGAACTCCTTCCATTGATGGTCCTTAAAATACGCAAAAGAGGCTCCGGGATAAATCCCTGCCTCGATTTGTTCTTCTATTTTTTTAATAATCTTGGTCCACTTCATACTTCTTCAAACCACAATTCAACATTATTTCTATCTTTTCCAAGGAAGAATTTTTCAGACTTGGGAATAAAATATTCAGTAGACTCAAATTTCTGGCGAAGACTTTCTATATCTAGTTCATTGACCAAGAACTTGAGCATAGATAAGTCCCAAGTAACCGTATTGTCCACAGTCAAATCCTGCCCCTGAGCTGGAATAAAATCAAGGGATTCCCCAATTTCAGATAGTTCCAAGACACTATCTACATCCGTTGGGAAGTGTAATTCCATAGAAATCTCAAATTTACTTAAAGAAATTGACTCCAAATCTGTTTGAAACTCAGGTTTTTCTCCTACTTCTACTAGATTTTCTCTGTCATCTTCCGCATGAATCAAAACCAAATCAGCTTCTGGAGAGTAAATTTCAAAAGCGTAGCCGTTTTGACCTTTATATAATTGATGAATCGAATCTGTTTTAGATAAGAGTCCTTCAATTTCTAAGGGATTTTCCACCTTGACAATCAATCTAGCTAGTTTTTTTCTTCCCTCTACCTTACGAGTGCGCATACTTGGAGCTTCTTCTAAAACCAGCTTTTCTAAACCTGTTTGATCACCTAGTGACAGAAAGGCTGACTCTTCTAATAAGGCCTTCATGCCAAGGGTTTCTATATAAAATGTTTCATTTAATTTTCTATTATTAACTTTTAAAGTAGGAATAATCCGTACAATCTGATTTACATTCATAAATTCCTCCAACTCTTTTATTTTAAAGGATTTTAGAATTTTTTACAAGAAATTATGCTCAGATTTACCTTTTTTTCGTAAAATTTCATCTAAAAAACCGAGGATTTCCTCGGTTTCAATTTCTTATAGGTAAAGGAATTTGAAGATAGCTACTGCCGCAATTGCTGCTGCGATCGGTGCTACTACTGGTACCCAAGAATACCACCATTTTGAATCACCTTTGTGCTCACCAAGAACTGATTTTGGAAGGAAAGCATGAAGGAGACGTGGTCCCAAGTCACGGGCTGGGTTCAAGGCAGGTCCTGTAGGTCCACCAAGTGATGTTACCAAGGCCATAACAAGGAATCCAAGTGCCAAGTGAGCAATTCCAAGACCAGATGTCATAAATGGTGCTACTTGTTCTTTAGCTTGATCAAGTGCTGCTGTTACTTGTTCTTGAGGAATTGTTTGACCTTGAGTAGTTGCTTGTGCAACTTGAGCATTGATAGCAGCTTGTGCTTTTGATACTAGTTCAGCACCAAAGAAGTTTTTAGTCATTCCAAGAGCTGCAAAGAAAAGAACAAATGAACCGACAAACTCGTTTACAAAACCATTAACAGTTGCTGCAAAACGTGATTCTTTTGTACCATTATCCAAACTTGAAATTGTTGAGAAAGTACCCAAGATGTTGTTTGGATTTTCAGTTTTCAAGTAATATGGGCGGTGTGTTGCCACAACCAAGGCTTGACCAAAGATAGCACCCAAAACTTGTGCGATGATATAAGGCGCAACTTGTGCCCAAGGGAAGAGACCGCTGATCGCAAGTCCAAGAGTGAAGGCTGGGTTAATGTGGTTACCTGATACGTTACCAAACATCAAGGCTGGGATCATAACCCCCATACCATAACCAACAGCGATAACGATCCAGCCACTTTGGTGACCTTTCGTACCTTTAAGTTCAACGTTGGCAACTGCACCATTTCCAAGAATGATCAAAATAGCAGTGGCCAAAAATTCAGTGGCATATTTAATTGCCCATGTGAAATCCATTTGATAGATTCTCCTTAAAATTTTTTAGACAATCCTTATTCTATCAATTTTTATATCTTTTAGCAACAGGTTTTCTAAAAGAATGTATGAGAAAGCGGTTTTATTTCTCTTATTGAAACAAAAGGATTAAGGAGGTGCATTTCCTTAATCCGAGAGTTCTTATTCTTGACGTTGTCCGAAATCAGCAATCATCTGCTCCATTTCTTGTCGACTCGGAGTTGTCAACATATAAAGGTAATCCCCTTGAAGTTCCGCAAAGGCTGCAGGCATGATTTTTTTAACCTTGAACTGATGGCTGTATTTGGCAAGCAAGTCCTCCTCAGAATAGACATAGTGAGCATTTGCACGACGTGATGTAGCTAAACAATATTGAGCTTCAAAGTCCGACGCTGGGAACTCTTCGCCTGCTACAATAGCTGCATAGCCACGATAGAGGTCCAAGGAATGGGCAAAGTTATAAACATCAATGGTAAAACCACCTGCAGGGCGGTTATTGTACTCAATGGCGATGTAATCATCCCCTTCACGGAAGAACTCGATATGGAAGAACCGTTCTTTCATACCAAATTCCTTGACAATTGCCTCACCATATTTACGTAATTTGGGATCCATGTCCTTAAGAACATAGTAGGAATTGTCCATCTTGTAAATCATGAGATCCAGCGGTGTATAGGCGTAATCAAAGGTCGTTGAGAAGACAATCTTTCCATCCTTATCCACTAGACCATCAAAGGTGCAAATTTCGCTGGAAGTGACAAATTTTTCAAAGAAATAAACGGTCGAATGGTCCCACTCAGTCTTGAAGTGATTGATATCGTCCTCTGTCTCAAGCTTAAAGGTCGCGGCTGCTCCCACTCCATTGTCAGGTTTGGCAATCATTGGAAGGCCAATTTCATTCACAGCTTGATCCACATCTGCTATCGTCTTGATAACAGCTCCAGGTACCACGGGGACACCTGCTTTTTTGAAGAGTTTCTTCATTTCAGACTTAAATTTCGTCTTTTTGAGATCCTCTGGTTTGGCACCAAAGACATTGAATTGTTCTCTGAGTGTTGCATCCAGCTCAAGCCAGTATTCATTATGAGACTCGATGCGGTCAATTGGGCCATGTTTATAAAAGAGAAAAGCAACTGCACGTTTGACTTCATCTATATTTTCAAGATTGTCAACACGGAAATACTCGGTCAGGCTATTGCGTAAAGGCTCATCCAACTGCTCGTATGGTTCCTGACCAATTCCCAAGACCGTGATGCCTTTATTGGCTAGCTCAATGGTAAACTGTTGAAAGTTTTGCGGATAATAGGGAGAAATAACAAGATAATTCATAGGTAACTCCTTTTATAAATAGAGATTGCCAAGGAAATAAGGCATTTGTTTGCGCCACCATTCCCAATCGTGGGCGACATCGTGTCCCCATTCAGCAAACCAGGCTGGAATTTGTTTCTGGTCAAAGGCTTCTTTAAGCTTGTAGAAGGATGGCAAGCCATCTTGTTCCCAGGCACCGAGACCCGTACACAGCACAATCTCTGCCTGACGATAACGGTCAATAAACCAGCCGTCGTTCTGGTTCCAGATATAATCTACTGGCGAGTTTTGGTAAATAGCATCGTCATTGTAGTAATCACCGACAAAGAAACGTGCGTCGTAAACACCACTAAGAGCAATCACCTTGGTAAAGACATCTGGATGCTGAAGGAAGAAATTGAGTGCATGATAGGCGCCCATCGAGCAACCTGTCGTCATCATTCCATCAAACCAACCTGTCTTGTGCTTGATAAAAGGAATGGCCTCCTCAATCACATAGCGCTCGTAGGCACGATGCATCTCTGCTTGGTCGTGCCCATTTTTCCAAGTGGCCAACCAGCTCTCACTGTCTACACTGGATAGGGTAAAGAACTGAACACGGCCTTCCTCGATAAAGGAAGCACAAGCATCAATCATGCCAAAATCATAGTATTCGTTGTGACTACCACCTGATGAAGCAAAGACCACAACTGGAATCCCTTCATGTCCATAACGATTAAGGTACATTTCACGGTTAAGATTGCCACTCCAGTGGCTAAGGTTTTCAATATGCATTGGCTTTCTCCTTTTCTAACTTACCATTTCTCTGCAAAAAATCTCAGACAGTCTGGTAAATTCTCCGACCAAGGGATTTCACTATGGATGGCACCAGATTGAACTTTCAAGACAAGATTATCTAAGTGTACTCCCCCTGCTATCAAATCATGGTAATAGCGAAGCGATGAGTCGATATAGGCTTGTTTGATATTGCCAGCCATCAAGGTCTTGTCTGTATCATCCGCTTCTTCCGTTCCTACATAGATGAAGATGCGCTGGTCAGGCGATAGTTGTTGACGCTCGATATAGCGGTTAAAGGCTTCTTGGTGCAGCCAGTTGGCAGATGAAAAGACTCCCAAGCAACCAATTTGGTCTTGGTATTCCAAACCGATAAACTGGGTAATATTGCCGCCTAGTGAGGAGCCAATCATAGCCGTATGCTGTCGATCAGCTTTGGTACGGTAGGTCTCATCGATAAAAGGTTTGACCACCTCCATGACAAACTCGGCATACTCCACACCCTTACCGCCAAACTGCTGCCCTGGAATAGGAGATTCTTGGAACTTCCAAGCCGCATACTCATTCATCCGCCCCATACCATCATTGTCAATGGCTACGACAATCATGCGACTAATATCTGGATTGCGCTTAATAGCTGGGATAATCTTCCATGAATGGCCAATGAAAGACTCTTTGCTATAAAAAACATTTTGCCCGTCATGAAAGTAAACAACAGGATAGGAACGATTCATCTCTTTCTCATAATCTTTAGGTAGAAGGACACGCACACGGCGCTCCTTACCTGTATAAGGAACCTTGAGTTTGTGTTCTTTCATTTTTAAATAAAAGTAGGATTGATTCATTGTCAGAAAACTCTCTATATTCAAAATTTTATTTTATTATATCACAATTATAGAAAAAAAGTTAGTTTTGCTTCCACTTTTGGAATTAAAAACTAACTTTTTCATCTATTTTGCTAAATTCTTCTGGATTTTCTGATTAGAGCAGATTGTCAATCAAGTCATCCACTTCATCTTTTTCAGCCTGCGGTGTAATCTCAGTAATCATGATTCCAGCCACAGCTCGCCCTACTAATCCTTCAACATCCATGCGTCTTTCGTACTGTTCTGCATTCTTAATCTTAGGATTGGTCTTTGGACGATCTGGCGCAAAAATGGTACAACAGTCTTCAAAAGGCTGGATAGAAATTTCAAAGGTGTCAATTTCCTGAGCAATGTCAATGATTTCCAACTTATCCATTGTCACAACTGGACGAATAATTGGAGTGTTGGTAACAGCATTAATAGCCTGCATGCTTTCGAGGGTTTGGCTTGCTACTTGACCAAGACTTTCCCCGTTGATAATTACTAAACCATTTCGTACCTCACGGATACGGTCAGTAATCCGCATCATAAAACGTCGTGTCAAGGTCATGAGGTAGGCTTCTGGCGCTTTAGCCTTAATTTCCTCTTGAATCTCTGTAAAAGGGACTTCGATAAACTGGATATTTCCCCCAAACTTGGTCAATTTACGAGTCAAATCTTGGGCTTTTTTAAGAGCACCAGGACTCGTGTATGGTGGACTTGCAAAGTGAACAGCCTCAATATCCACTCCACGCTTAAGTGCAAGATAACCTGCTACAGGTGAGTCAATCCCTCCTGACAACATAAGCATCCCTTTACCTGAAGTTCCAACTGGTAAACCACCAGCCCCACGAATAGTTTCATAAGAAAGATAGGTTGCTTCTTCACGGATTTCCACCTGAAGATTGATGTCAGGACTTTTCATTTGAGCTTGCACATTTGGAATGGCTTCGAAAACAGCTCCTCCAAGTGTTTGATTGAGTTGACGACTATCCAACTCAAAGTTGTGGTCGCTACGCTTGCTAGAAATTTTAAAGGTCATGCCTTCTTTGTAGATGTCCTGCATAATCTCTTGGACAGCAGACTTCAGAACTTCTACAGATTTTTCAACCTTATAAACAGGGGAAAAGTTTTGAATTCCAAAGACTTGCTTAAGCGATTCTGCAACTGCTGTGTAATCCGCGCCATTGAGGTATGCGTGGGCACGGTCACGATCTGCCGTTACCTTAACTTGGGGATAGATAGACAAAACGTCTGAAATATTATTGCGAAGTTTATTGATGAAACGCATACGATTTTTACCCTTGGTTGACAACTCTCCGTAGCGAATCATAATTTCTGAATACTGCATGAATGCTCCTATCTTACTTTTCTAGTTTGGTTGTAAATTAATTTTAACTTGGTCAAAAACTGCTCGACCTGACTCATATCATTTTCAAGGTCTAGACTAAGACGCACAGCTGACTGAGCCTTATCCTTATCCACTCCCATGGCAATCAGGGTTCCTGCAGGTTTCCCAGCCTTGGACGAACAAGCAGAGGTCGTTGAGATAAAAATATCATAGTCTTCAAAGGCGTGAACGATGACTTCACCACGAACACCCTTGATTCCAAAAGTCAGAATATGAGGAGCAAAGTCTTCCTCATCTGAAAAGACAAAAATATCTGGATAGTCCAGAAGTGCTTGACGAATCACTGCCTTCATCTGTCCAGTCTTGCTCCTAAAGATATCTAGCTTTTCCATAGATAAACGGAGAGCCTTGGCTGTCGCTGCAATTCCTGCCACATTTTCAGTTGTCGAACGGTAATCACGTTCCTGACCACCACCTGTTAAAAGAGGCGTAATCTTCTTGCCAGACTTGATATAGACAAAACCAACACCACGAACTCCGTGGAACTTGTGACCAGAGAAAGTCGCGAAATCCACTCGTTCTGTCAGATACTTTTCAGTCGGAATCTTGGCAAGTGCTTGAACCGCATCAACGTGGAAGGAAATAGTCGGCTTGTCTGCTAACAGTTCTGAAATAGCTTGAATAGGTTGAATCGAGCCAATTTCATTGTTCACAGCCATGACGGAAACGAGGGTCGTATCAGGTCTTATCAAATCTGCTAGTGCCTCAACGTCTACAAATCCTTTGTTATCAACTGGAGCAAAATCCACTTCAAAACCTTGAGATTTCAACCAGAGTGCTGACTCTTTGACTGCCGGATGTTCAATGGTTGATACAATGATGTGCTTTCCAAACTGAGCCTTTTCAAAGGCCACACCCTTGATGACCCAGTTATCTCCTTCTGTCCCACCAGAAGTAAAGAAGATTTCATCACTTTTCTTACCGATTAAATCTGCAATCTGTTGACGAGAAGCATCTAAGATTCGTGTTGCCTGGTCTCCTAAACGATGGAGACTAGATGGATTTCCTAAAATTTTTGAAGCGACCTGCATATAAGTTTCAAGGGCTTCAGGATAGGGCTTGGTCGTCGCCGAATTATCAAAGTAAATCATGTTTTCTCACGCTTTCTAAAATCACTCCTTCTATTGTATCATGAAACGGAGTCTGCGACAAGAAAGGGCAATTCCTCTTTTTTTAAGATTTTTTTAAAGAAATGCGGTATAATAAATTTTAATTAAAGGAGAGAATGTATGTCTAATTATCGTAGAACTTCAAAACCAAAAACAGAACACATCAAAAAAGGCTTCACGGTCTTTCAAAAAACCGTTGCTACTATCGGTAGTATCCTCGGCTTAATTACCGCAAGTATCACTATCATGAACGCCTTGGATAATAACAAAAATACTAAAAAAGAACCTACGACAAGCCAGACGACAACAATTGTCAAAGAAATTCAAAAGGAATCCCCTCAGGAAAACACTAGTCCCAATAAGGAAAACAACACTTCTCAAGAAAAAACACAGCAAGAGGAAACACCAAAATCTAACGTCAAGGAAGAGAAAAAAGAAGAGCAGAAAGCAGCAACTCAGGAATCTACTACTCCTGCTCCAAGTAAGCCTACTACTGAAAATGAAAAACAGTCCAATACCCCAACTTCGGAAAATAAAAGCAATCAATAGTCAGTAAAATAGCTTCCCTCCAAATTTGGAAAGAAGCTATTTTTTTATTGCTGCAATACTTTTCTTGGTTTGGTACCTTCAGCTGGACCGATGACACCTGCCATCTCAAGCTCTTCCATGAGACGGGTCGCACGGTTAAATCCAACTGACAAACGACGCTGAATCATAGATGCGCTGGCTTTCTGAGTTTCGATTACCAAAGCCTTGGCTTCTTCAAAGAGCGGATCACCACCAGATTCACCATCTGAAAATTCACCTTCATTTTCAGAAACCTCACCTGGATCAAAACTCTCATCGTAGTCTGCATCTGCCTGAGCCTTGATAAAGTTTACGATGCGTTCAACATCATCATCCGAGATAAAGGATCCTTGGAGACGAACTGGATGATTTTCATCGATTGGTTTAAAGAGCATATCTCCTCGACCAAGCAGTTTCTCAGCTCCATTTTCATCTAAAATAGTACGGGAGTCTGTTCCTGATGAAACTGCGAAAGCGACACGAGATGGGACATTGGCCTTGATCAGACCAGAAATGACGTCAACGGATGGACGCTGGGTTGCAAGAATCATGTGGATACCTGCAGCACGCGCCTTCTGTCCAAGACGAATGATAGCATCTTCCACTTCCTTGCTGGCCACCATCATAAGGTCAGCCAACTCATCCACAATCACGACAATGAGAGGTAGCGGAACCTGCTTGTACTCAGACTGGGCATTGAACTCTTCTACCTTGGCATTAAAGCCTGCAATATTCCGAACTCCCACCTTGGCAAAGAGTTCATAACGATTTTCCATTTCATCCACGACCTTTTGCAAAGCCTTGCTGGCCTTACGTGGATTGGTCACGACTGGAATCAAGAGGTGGGGAATATCATTGTAAACAGACAACTCAACCATCTTGGGATCGACCATCATAAACTTAACTTGGTCTGGTCTTGCCTTCATGAGAATGCTAGCGATAATGCCATTAACTGCTACTGACTTCCCTGATCCTGTTGAACCTGCGACAAGCAAGTGGGGCATCTTGGAGAGGTCAAATGCTCTTGCAGTTCCATTAACAGCCTTCCCTAAAGGAATTTCCAAGAGATTTTCTGCTTTTGTTTGAGATTGTTCCCATAGTTCGCGGAAAGAAACTGTCGCAATCTCAGAGTTAGGTACTTCGATTCCCACTAAAGATTTCCCTGGGATAGGTGCTTCGATTCGGACATCCTTGGCAGCCAAGGCTAGAGCGAGGTCATCTGCGAGATTGGAAATGCGGTTAACCCGTACACCAACTGCTGGCTTAACTTCATACTTGGTCACTGATGGCCCAATTTCAGCCCGTTCCACCGTCACCTTGATACCAAAGCTAGCAAAGGTTTCTTCTAGAATTTTGATATTTTCCCGAACGATTTTCTTCTCTTTAGACTGGTCTTTGGGTTTATCAGGTGCAAAGAGTTGTAAGCTTGGAAGTTTGTATTCAAGAGCCTCCTTGGCTGAAAAATCGACCTGAACATCTGCGTCATCAGAGCCATCTTCCTGTTCAGCGAATTCATGTTCAGCTTGAGGCAGGATGATTTCTGGTTCTACCCACTCTTCTTCCGGAACAGGCGGAACATCAAGCACAACATCTTCTGTCAGAATTTCACCCGTTTCCATATCAACAGGAGGCATATCGAGTAAGGCTTTTTCAGCCTCTTCTTTTTCTAATCTAGCCTCTTGCTCAGCCTTTTGACGAGCTTTTTCTTCTTGTTTGACAAAGCGTTCCTCTTTTCGACGCTCATGCCCTTCTCGCCATTTGGCAAATCCTCTACTGAAGAATTCAGCAATATCGTAAACAGACCAAGGACTGATTAGGAGAGCGCCTGCTAAAATCAAGATAGAACCAATAAAGTAAGTGCCGATATTTGAGAAGAGAAAGGCTGTTGGCACATAGAGTCCAACACCAATCAAGCCTCCACCAGCAAAACTAGTCGTTCGAAAACCAGTCAAATCCGTCACAACCTGAGCTATAGTCCCTTTTAGAACGGACTTATCCAAACCATATTTCCAAACTAAGTAGGCCTCAAAAATCAAGAGCAAGCCAGCAAATATGGTGAAAAAGCCAGATAAGAGTCCTTCCTGTTTTCGTATCCACTTGAAGAAGAAGAGATAGAGCAGGATGCCAAATATTGCCAGATAAGCTAGGCTACCCACCAGTAAGCGAATTAGATTGTAAAGGGTTATACCTGCAGCCCCTAATTTAAAAGCTGCGAAAACCAATAAAATCGCGATTCCTAGCGAAATCAACATTCGTTGAATCGCTTCTTTTCTTTCGAGTTCTGCTTTAGACGGTCTCCGTCTTGTTTTACTTGTATTCTTGTTTGCCATTCTTCTATTATACCATATTTCACAGGCATTTCGGAAAGAGAAAAAGACTGCACCAAACGGTCCAATCTTTTCATTTTCTATCTAAGTTTTATGCTTGTGGTTTGCGTAGGTAACCATAGACTACACCACTTACGATTGCTCCTACCAAGACAGAAACGAGGTAAAGAAGAGCATTTGAAGTAAGGGCAATAACGAAGATTCCTCCGTGTGGCGCCATGAGTTTGATACCAGTAAGACCAACGAGGCCACCTGCTACTGCTGAACCAAGGATGAAGCTTGGGATAGCACGAGCTGGGTCAGCGGCACCAAATGGAATTGCTCCCTCAGTGATAAATGACAAGCCCATGATGATGTTTGTCAAACCAGAGTTGCGTTCTTCTTTAGTAAATTTATCTTTGAAAAGAAGAGTTGCGACAAAGATTGCAAGTGGTGGCACCATTCCTCCAGCCATAACTGCTGCCATGGCTACAGAACCACCTGAAGAAACAGTTGCTGCAAGCGTACCTGTACCAAAGACATAGGCAGCTTTGTTAACTGGTCCACCCATGTCAACAGCCATCATACCACCAAGAACGATACCAAGAAGGACAGCTGAACCTCCTCCAAGACCGCCTAGGAAGTCATTCATAGCAGTGTTGATTGCTGCCATCGGGATATTCACAGCTAGCATGACAAATCCAGTCAAGATTGTTCCAAGAAGTGGCAAGAGAAGGATTGATTTAGCACCTTCAAGTGAACGAGGAACTTTAACGTATTTCTTGATAGCAAGAACCAAGGCACCTGCGATAAATCCACCCACAAGGGCACCTAGGAAACCAGATGAGACACCTGCAAGAGTTGAAGTTGCTTCACCACCTGAGGCATAAGGAATTTTACCAAAGGCAAACCCTTCCTTGGCAATAGCACCAGCCACGAAACCTGCTACCAAACCTGGCTTTTCAGCAATAGAGTAGGCAACATAACCCGCAAAAACTGGAAGCATCAAACCAAAGGCAGCGCCACCGATTTTCATGAACATCGAAGCTAGTTCATTGTAAGAACCAAGATTGCCAAGATTTTCATTTGGAACACCCAAAGCACCGTCAATCAAGAAGGCAAGGGCAATCATGATACCACCGCCAATAACAAATGGCAACATTTGGGATACACCACTCATCAAGTGTTTGTAGAAGGCACCACCAAGGCTTTGTTTTTCGTTAGAGGCTGTTGCAGCTTTGGCTCCATTAGCAGCACGGTAGACTTCAGCATCTCCTGAAAGAGCCATGTTAATCAATTCTTCTGTTTTACGGATACCGTCAGCAACTGGACGATTAATCAATGGTTTGCCATCGAAACGATCCATTTCAACTGCCTTGTCAGCTGCGATGATAACAGCTTTAGCCTTACGGATGTCTTCAGCAGTTAGTTGGTTACCAACACCGCTAGCACCGTTGGTTTCAACCTTAATTCCAACACCCATTTCAGCAGCCACTTTTTGAAGAGCTTCTTGAGCCATGTATGTGTGGGCAATACCTGTTGTACAAGCTGTAACAGCTACGATAAAGTCACCAGAGTTATTGGCAGGTACTTGAACAGGCTCTTCAGTTTTTTCTGAAGCTTTGTCAAAAAGTTCAATAACTTGGTCAGCTGATGTTACTTGACGAAGTTTGTCAGCAAAACCGTCTTTCATCAAGTATTGAGACAATTCTGCCAAGGCTGCCAAGTGAGTATCATTGGCACCTTCTGGAGCTGCAATCATAAAGAAAAGGTCAGTTGGTTGCCCATCCAAGCTCTCATAGTCAACACCCTTGTTTGACTTGGCAAAGAGAACTGTCGCTTCTTTGACAGCGGCATTTTTGCTGTGAGGCATTGCGATTCCGTCACCCAAACCAGTAGAAGTCAAAGCTTCACGCGCCAAAATTCCTTCTTTAAAGGTTTCAAAATCTGTCACATAACCGTGGTCTGTCAAGCTTTTAATCATTTCTTCAATGACAGCTGTTTTTTCAGTCGCCTGTAAATCCAGCAACATGACATCTTTTCTCAATAGATCTTGAATTTTCATCTTTTTTCTACCTCAACTTTTTCATATGTTTCTTTAATAAATTCTGCCGTTGCCAAGTCATCTGAGAAAGTAGTTGCCGTTCCACAAGCAACTCCCCATTTGAAGGCTTCTACTGCATCTTTTGATTTGACAAACTCACCTGTAAATCCAGCAACCATAGAGTCACCAGCTCCAACTGAATTTTTGACTGTCCCCTTGATTGGTTTAGCAAAGTAAGCTCCCTCAGATGTGACAAGAAGGGCACCATCACCAGCCATAGAAATAATCACATTTTGAGCACCTTTAGCCAGTAACTGACGAGCACAGTTCTCGATTTCATCTAAACTTTCGAGTTTCACTCCAAAGATAGCTCCAAGCTCGTGATTATTTGGTTTGACCAAAAGTGGCTGATAGTCCAAACTATCAATCAAGGTCTGTCCTTCAAAGTCACAAACAACTTGCGCACCAGTCTGACGTGTCAAGGCAATCAAATCCTTGTAGATGACATTGCCTAAATTTTTAGCACTTGAACCCGCAAATACAACCGTGTCTTCTGCAGTCAAACTAGACAAAATAGCTTTCAATTCTTCTAGCTGAGCTAGTTCCACATTTGGACCAGTCCCGTTGATTTCTGTTTCTTGGTCTGCTTTAATCTTGACATTGATGCGAGTATCTTCTGCCACTTGGACAAAACATGTCTCGATTTCTTCCTCTGCCAGAGTATCTGTGATAAATTCACCAGTAAAACCTCCGATAAATCCAGTCGCTGTATTTGGAATACCCAAGCGCTTCAAGACACGACTGACATTGATTCCTTTCCCACCAGCAAACTTATCATCACTATCCATTCGATTGACACTACCGACTTGGACTTGGTCCAAACGAACGATATAATCAATGGATGGATTGAGTGTGACTGTATAAATCATACTTCTATTACCTCCGTTTTCTCCTTAATAGCCTGCAAGAGCTCATGCCCTTGACTTGTGATAACAATTGCTCGTTTAAGTGGTGCTACCTTGGCAAAGCAAGTTTGGCCAATTTTTGATGAATCCACTAAAACGTAGGTCTGTTTGGCATTCTCCAAAATAGCACGCTTCACAGCTCCTTCCTCCATATCTGGAGTCGTATAATAGCCATCGTCCACACCATTCATCCCGATAAAGGCACGGTCAAAGTGCAATTGGTTAATCTGGTTAAGAGCAACGCCCCCGATGCTAGCATCTGTCGCCATCTTGACACTTCCTCCAACCATGACAGTTGGAATCTGCTTTTCAACCAACTGAGCAGCATGGTGAATCGAGTTGGTTACTACAGTAATATTCTCATTGACCAATTCATGAATCAAAAAAGCAGTTGTTGTTCCTGCATCGATAAAGATGACATCTTGTTCCTTGATGAGAGAGGCTGCTTTCTGAGCCAACAACTTCTTCTCTTGAAGGTTTTTGACAGATTTTTCTTGAATGGTTTCTTCTTCCTGCAAGGAATGGGGCAATTCTGCTCCACCATGCACACGACGAAGCTTGTTTTCCGCTTCCAACTCATCCAAGTCTCTTCGAACCGTTGATTCTGAGGTCTCTAGCAAACTAACTAATTTTTCTAGAGAAACTACATGATGTTGATTTAACTCCTCTAAAATCAGTTGCTTCCGCTCTGTTTTTAACACCGAATCACCTCCTGTTATCGTTTACACTATTCATTCTATCACACTTTATTTAAAAGTCAAGCATTTTTTATCATTTTCTTTCAAAATCTATCATTTTTCTTATTTCTAGAATTTTTATTGCAAGATAAGGGCCTTTATGGTAGACTATTTGAGTAAGTATTGGAAGATTACTCAAGAGGCTTAAGAGGCCGTGTTGGAAACGCGGTAGGCGTGTAACAGCGTGCGTGGGTTCGAATCCCATGTCTTCCGTGGAAAAGAATAATTATTTTGGGGATGCGACAAATGTTGTATCTTTTTTTGTATCCCTTTTTTTAAAAAGAGGGTCTGTTTTAGGGTCTGTTTGTGACTCCTTTGTTGTATCCTTTTTCGCAAAAGAATACCAAGAAATACCAAAGACAAAAATAAAAAACGTTGATTTAACAACGTTTTACCAAGGAATGCAAAAGAATGCAAAGAAATAATGGAGCCGGTGGGAGTCGAACCCACGTCCAAACACCTGCCAACATATTTGTCTACAACCATAGGTTATGTATTAGTTTAACAGTCCCTCGACACATAACTCAAGCCTAGAAACTGCGAGTCTATCAATCTCTTATCAAGCCGCTAGACAAGACTTGATCGTATCTCGCTAATAATAAGACCTGTCATTGAACACGAGCAATCCAAATCGGGTCACGCCTGCTGGTTTTTAGGCAGCTAGAGCGTAAGAAGTGTTATTTTTTGCAGTTATATTTAACTGAGCGTTTACGTCGCCACACGAGTCGCAAAATATGCCTCATAATGCCTGTCGAATCCGTAACGACCCCAAAAGACAGTAAAACCATTATACCTTATCTAACACAAAAATGCAAAAAGGAAATCAAATAACTACAAAAGATAGTCTTTCAAAGCTTTGGTCAAAACTTGATAACCAGTAACACTGAGGTGCAACCCATCAGTTGTATATTCTTTTTTGAGTTTGCCTGCTTGGTCTGTCAAACTATCAAAAACTGGCACAAATTCTACCTGCATATAGGCAGAAGCAAGCTCTTGATAGGCTTGATTCCATTTCTGAATTTTTTCATTCGTGCGGATATAGACTGTCTGCTTGTACTCCTCTCCCTCATTGACTGGCAAAATGGAAAGCAATTTTATCTCTGTCAGTGGATAATTGCGAGCAATGGATTGAATGATTGCTTCGAGATTATTGAGAGCCTCATTCACAGGAACATCCTTTCCGATATCGTTCGTCCCAATCAGAAGGACAATTTTATCTACCGTCCCACCATATAGATGAGCATCCAGATTCTCTAACAACAGCCCTGTCTGATAGCCACGAATTCCTCGATTGACAATTGTCTTTGAAGTCCCAAACAACTCCTGTAGAGGATAATACTCAACAATCGAATCACCAATGAAAAGGATATCAGGCTCTAGAACAGAAACCTGATTTAAGTGACGATACTTGGTTTGGAATTTTTCTTGTTCCTTTAGGAGCCAATTTTCTAATAACTGTACTGCCACTTCATTCTCCTTTTTCTAACCAATTTTCCAAGACTTGATAAACTCCTCCTTGGCTATTGGCTGGCGCTAGAGCCGTCGCAACAGCTTTGGCTTTCTCATCAGCATTTTCCATCGCATAGGCAATTCCAGCCATTTCAAGCATTTCAACATCATTTTCACTGTCACCAAACGCCATGATTTGTTGGGGGTTCAAGTCCCAGCGCTTGAGTAATTCTTCCAAGCCCCATGCTTTATGAATCCCAGCTTGAAGGATATCAATGCAACCATAGCCACTCGATACAGCACGAACACGGCCATCAAAGAGTTCATTGATTTCTTCCAAAACCGAACTCAAACGTTCCTCACCAACAACCATACTCATCTTGAGTACACCACCAAAGAGGTCAGATGTTAACTCATCCACAAATTGCATCCGTTGGTAGAATTTTTCAATCATTTCTGGAGTCATAAAACTTTCAAGGTCTGTAAAAATCGTACCTTCTTTGACAAAACCACCCTTCATAGCCGTCACAACAAACTGCTCCTGACACGCTCGACCCTTGAAATGAGCCAAAGCCTTATCGACAATGGCATCATCCCAAGTCTGAGCCTGAATCAATTCATTGTTTTCAAAAATACGAGCACCGTTTGCAACAACCAGAACCACTCGATCCACCAAGTGCTCCAGTAGTTGCCTCATGCGGTGAATTTCATTGCCCGTCGCGATGACAAAACGAATTCCCCTTTGATCCAACTGATCTAAAATCTTTTCCAAGCGTGGAAGATCCAGCTGGCCTCTAGCATCCAGCAAGGTCCCATCCATATCTGTCGCAATTACTTTAATCGTCATTTACTTTCCTCTGGATTTAAGCTAGTCCCACTTCAATCCCACATGTTCGTTCATTTCTTTATAGGCTGTATCAATTCGTTCCTTAGTCGCTTCATCTAACTGGTCACGATGACTGCCACCCTCGATAAAGTCTTCTAAGATATATGTTTGGTAAAGGAAGAGTGGATAACCTTCTGGAGAATAGGTTCCTTTTGGTGTACGGTTTACCCAAGAAGGATGTGCTTTAGCAGTTTCGATTGTCGTCTTACCAGCCTTTTTCTTAATGGTCACATCCATGAGAACGCCACGCTCTGTCCACTTAGCATTTTCTTCATCTTGCATGGTTTCAATTCGTTGATTGGAAATGAAGTTCCCCATTGAATAGATAATGAGTTTCTTGCCCCCATCCTTTTCAACCGTTTCAGATGGTTCCACAACGTGAGGGTGCCCTCCAAAGATAATATCCGCTCCCCAATCGATCATCTTGTGATAAAGAGCTTTTTGTTCTTCAGTCGGTTCCAATCGATACTCCACACCCATCTGAGGCATGATAATGGTGATATCCGCTTCCTTCTCTGCACGTTCAATTTCAGCCTTCATCTTGTCTTCATTTAGATCTGAAAGATAGCGATTATAATCTTCTTGAGAAATACTTTGCTCAATCCCGTTAAATCCATAAGAATAAGCCAAAAGTGCAATCTTGATACCGTTGACTTCCTTGATAACAAGTGGTGCTTGATCACGTGACTCATGCGTATAGACGCCAATAGGTGTCATTCCTGCCTTTTCAATAGCATCTGCTGTTGAAACCACACCTTCTATTTGTGAATCTAGGATATGGTTATGCGCCAAGTCTAACACTTGATAACCGGCATCCTTGATGGCATCCATAACTTCTCCAGGCGCATTAAAGAGAGGATAACCTGCCAAATAGTGGTCCTTGTTTACAGTACCTTCAAAATCACCTATAATCAAGTCTGCTTGTTTGAGCCATAGCTTCACATAATCAAAATTTTCATGAAAATCATAGGTTCCATCTTCTTTTAAAGCAGAACGATAAATCGGAATATGATAGAGGAGGTCCCCATTGGCCATAATTCTGGCAGTTTTTTCCTCTTCCTGATCTTTGGAATTTTGATTCGTCTTATTAGCTTCTTGAGAAATGGCATCCTTTTTTTGACTAGTCAATGGAATTCCTTGGAAACTTTCACACAACAAGACCAAGCCCATTGATAAAGCAACTGCTAGCAAGAGTATCGCCACAAATCCCTTATTACTCCACTTGCGATAACTCCTAAAAAAGTTTACAAAGCCTCTCACAAAATGAAAAACTGGTCCACGTTTATGTCTATCTTGTCTTCTTTGCATCTTCATTCTCCCTACTTTCTAATGCAAGCCTTTTCTTTTTATTATAACACAGATAAGTATTTCTTTCACAATTGAATTGAACTTCCTATCTATTTTCTATAAATCCTAAAGACTGTAATACTTTCAATCCTTGTCATTTTGTGATATCATGTAGAGGTAATGAAAGGAGAGAAAATGTCTGCTATAGAACGTATTACAAAAGCTGCTCACTTAATTGATATGAACGATATTATCCGCGAGGGGAATCCAACTCTACGCGCGGTTGCTGAGGAAGTCACTTTTCCCTTGTCTGACCAAGAAATCATCCTTGGCGAAAAGATGATGCAATTCCTCAAACATTCCCAAGATCCTGTCATGGCTGAAAAAATGGGGCTCCGCGGTGGGGTTGGACTGGCTGCTCCTCAGTTGGATATCTCAAAACGCATTATCGCTGTTTTGGTGCCTAATATTGTTGAAGAAGGAGAAACTCCACAGGAAGCTTACGACTTGCAAGCTATTATGTACAATCCAAAAATCGTCTCTCACTCTGTTCAAGATGCTGCTCTTGGTGAAGGAGAAGGTTGTCTGTCTGTTGACCGCAACGTGCCTGGCTATGTTGTTCGCCATGCCCGCGTTACTGTTGATTACTTTGACAAAGATGGAGAAAAACACCGTATCAAACTCAAAGGCTACAACTCAATTGTTGTTCAGCATGAAATTGACCACATTAACGGTATCATGTTTTACGATCGTATCAATGAAAAAGATCCATTTGAAGTTAAAGATGGTTTACTGATTCTGGAATAAAGAAAATCCCGTTGCAAGACGGGGTTTTGTGTTATAATAGAGGCATGAAAACAAATGATATTGTCTATGGCGTCCACGCCGTTACCGAAGCTCTACTTGCAAACACAGGAAACAAACTTTACCTCCAAGAAGATCTCAGAGGTAAGAATGTTGAGAAAGTCAAAGAACTGGCTACAGAAAAGAAGGTATCCATTTCTTGGACTTCAAAAAAATCCCTCTCTGAGATGACTGAAGGTGCTGTCCACCAAGGTTTTGTACTACGAGTGTCTGAATTTGCCTATAGCGAGCTAGATCACATTCTTGCCAAAACACGTCAAGAAGAAAATCCCTTGCTATTAATTCTGGACGGATTAACCGACCCTCATAATCTGGGTTCTATCTTGCGAACAGCCGATGCGACCAATGTTTCAGGCGTCATCATTCCCAAGCACCGTGCTGTTGGAGTTACTCCTGTCGTTGCTAAAACAGCCACAGGTGCTATTGAGCACGTACCGATTGCTCGAGTGACCAATCTGAGCCAAACTCTGGACAAACTCAAGGATGAGGGATTCTGGACCTTTGGAACAGATATGAATGGGACTCCTTGCCACAAGTGGAATACAAAAGGAAAAATCGCCCTCATCATCGGAAATGAAGGAAAAGGCATCTCTAGCAACATCAAAAAACAAGTCGATGAGATGATTACCATTCCCATGAATGGCCATGTTCAAAGCCTCAATGCCAGCGTTGCTGCAGCCATTCTCATGTACGAAGTTTTTCGAAATAGACTATAAAAAAAGTTTCCAGTCATCTGATTGGAAACTTTTTATGATTATACTCAATGAAAATCAAAGAGCAAACTAGGAAACTAGCCGTAGGTTGGTCAAAACACTGCTTTGAGGTTGTAGATAAGACTGACGAAGTCAGCTCAAAACACTGTTTTGAGATTGTGGATAGAACTGACGAAGTCAGCTCAAAACACTGTTTTGAGGTTGCAGATAGAACTGACGAAGTCAGTAACATACCTACGGCAAAGCGAAGCTGACGTGGTTTGAAGAGGTTTTCGAAGTGTATTAACTATGTTCTGTGATAAATTTATAGGCTTCTTGACCAGCGATAGCGCCATCTCCAACTGCTGTTGTTACTTGGCGAAGGTCTTTCAAGCGAACGTCTCCAACCGCAAAGATACCATCAACTGCAGTTTTCATGTGGTTATCTGTCACAATCCAACCAGCCTGATCTTGGATATTCAATTCTTTAACAAAATCGCTAAGAGGGTCCAATCCAACATAGATAAAGACGCCACCGAAGGCTTGTTCTGTCACCTGACCTGTTTTCACATTTTCAAATACGACAGATTCTACTCTGTTTTCACCCTTGATTTCCTTCACTACAGAATCCCAGATAAAGCTGACTTTCTCATTCGCAAAGGCGCGATCTTGTAAAACCTTTTGGGCACGAAGTTGGTCACGACGGTGAACAATGGTAACAGTCTTAGCAAAGCGAGTCAAGAAGAGGGCTTCTTCAACAGCTGAATCTCCGCCACCAACTACCAACAAATCTTGGTCACGGAAGAAAGCACCATCACACACGGCACAGTAAGAAACACCACGACTGTTCAGTTCTTCTTCTCCAGGTACTCCCAAAGGACGGTGTTTAGAACCAGTCGCTACGATAACTGTACGAGTTTCATATGTTTGGTCATCGGTAATCACTTTCTTAAAATCACCATGATCTTCTACATTTTCAACATAACCATAGATGTGCTCAACACCAAGATTTTCAAGTGGTTCAAACATCTTTTCAGCCAATTCAGGCCCACTAATATTAGCGTATCCTGGGTAATTTTCAATATCAGATGTATTATTCATCTGACCACCTGGCAGACCACCTTCAATCAAGCCTACTTTGAGATTGCTTCGAGCAGCATACAAGGCTGCAGTCATACCTGCAGGTCCAGCACCGATAATAATAGTATCGTACATATAGATTCCTTCTTTCTTGTTGTAACTATCTTTATTCTAACTCTTTCTTGTCAATCAAGCAAGGATTATGCCTTGAAAACAAGAATTAAACTCATAACCGCAAAGGATAATACTGGAACAACCAAGACTCCAATCATAATCATATCATAGAGATGAGCTTGGCGAGCCTTGGCTGTCTTATCAACTCCCGACATGGCTCTCAGTCCAATCCAAATCCCTAAAAAAATCAGGACAAGGATGGTGGTCAAGATCAAACTCTCGAAATATAAAGAAAATAGTTGCAGTAGCATGATTTCTCTCATTTCTATCTTTTTTAAAGAGTAAACTCAGCTAGTCCAGCTAACTGAGTTTTTCTTTATCTATTATATCAAATATAAGTCCGTTTGTAACTAGCAAAGAATTCTTTTGTCCGTTCTTCTTTAGGATGGTGGATAATCTCATCTGGTGTTCCAGACTCAATGATTTTCCCCTTATCTAGGAATAGAATCTTATCAGCCACTTGGGCTACAAAGGACATGTCATGACTGACCAAAATCATGGTCTGACCTGACTTCGCAGCATCTGCAATAGATTTTTCTACTTCTCCAACCAATTCTGGGTCAAGGGCTGAAGTTGGTTCATCTAAGAGCAAGACATCTGGTTTCATGGCAAGAGCACGCGCCAAGGCAACCCGTTGCTTCTGTCCACCTGATAAATGACGAGGATAATGATTCTCACGATCAGAAAGCCCAACCTTAGCCAACTCTTCCTTGGCAATCTTGGTTGCTTCTTGGTCAGATAATTTCTTAACAACAACCAATCCTTCTTTCACATTATCAAGTGCTGTGCGGCGTTCAAACAAATTAAATTGTTGGAAAACCATTGACAGCTTGCGACGCAGGGCCAGGATTTCTTCTTGAGTGATTTTAGAAAAATCAACTGAGAAATCATCAATCTGAATCGAGCCACTATCAGGTGTTTCAAGATAATTGAGACTGCGAAGGAAGGTTGATTTTCCAGCTCCTGAAGAACCAATCAAGGCTACGACTTCCCCTTTTTGAATATCCAAGTCCAGATGATCCAAGACAGTCTGTCCTGAAAATGATTTACTTAAATTCGAAATCTTAATCATTAACGAAGGTCTCCTTTCACATCTGTCTGCACTGTATCAGGTGCAGAAATAGCCATTTTTCTCTCGATGAAACGACCGAGGCTTTCAATTCCGATATTGACTACCCAATAAACAAGGGCAACGGAGATAAAGCGTTCAAAATAGCGGTAATCAGCTCCACCCAAAATCTGAGCTTGGGCAAAGACTTCCACAACACCCGCACTGAAGGCTAGGGAAGTTCCCTTGGTCAAGCCGATTAGGGAATTGATTAAGGTTGGAGTCGCCACAACGGCTGCATTGGGAATAATCACGCGACGATAAACTTGTGCTCGGGTCATACCCAAACTTCGTGCCGCCTCAATCTCACCAGGATTGACTGAGAGAATGGCTGCACGAATGGTTTCACTAGCATAAGCCGCCTCATTAAAAGCAAAGGCGACAATCGCAAAAGCAGCAGCTGGAATCGCATTGATATTAAGACCTGTTCCCCATTGCTGATTGAGGGCTTTCAAAGCCAAAGGAATTCCGTAGTAGGTCAACATGAGTTGCACCAAAATCGGTGTCCCTTTTAAGAAACTAACAAAGAAGGCCTGCAAGGGATATAAAATCTTGACACGATTGATTTTCACAATGGCAAAAAGAAGCGCCAAAACCAAGCCAAAAAGGGCACCACCAATGGTCAACATAATCGTTGTTGGAAGTTGTTGAACAATTCTTGGAATCCCATCAAAGACCGAACGTAGACTAAACAGCTTGCCATCCGGAATCAATTGCATCAAGTTTTGGTACCAATCTGATGCTAAAATCGTTGTAACATTCATAAAAACATCCTCTCCTGATAATGATTCATTCTACCATACTTCTGCCGTCAATGAAATTATTTGCTACGGTCAGATACAGACTTTGTCTACCTACTAGTTTATCATACTTTGAAACAGGGAGGTTATATATTTTATCTATCAAAGAGATAGATAAAAACTATTTCAATCCCAATTCTTCATAAGGTTTTCGATAACCGATTTGCTTAACAGTTCCATTTTCTACTAAAATGGGGCGTTTTAACAACATACCGTCGCTTGCTAGCAACTGAGCTGCTTCTTGGTTTGACAGACTTCCTACCTTATCTTTCAGCCCTAATTCACGGTATTTGATTCCACTGGTGTTGAAAAATTGCTTCAACTCAAAACCCGAGGTTTCTAACCAGTTTAAAATGACTTCTTGGCTAGGTGTTTCTTCGACGATATGAACGGCTTTATAGTCCACACCGAGTTGGTTTAATTCTTGTTTTGCTTTTTTACAAGTTGAACATTTTGGGTATTCGATAAATTCTAACATGTGTTTCACTTTCTATTGTTTATATCTTTAAAATCTGCACCTTCATGCTCCAAGAGCCAGGCTTTCTTTTCCACTCCTGCAGCATAACCTGTCAGACGCTTGTCTGCTCCTAGCACACGATGACAAGGTACTAGGATAGACCACGGATTGCGTCCTACCGCTCCACCAATCGCTTGAGCAGAAGCCACTTGAAGATCTTTGGCTATTTGTCCATAGGTCACTGTCTGACCATAAGGAATTCCCTGTAAATAGGACCAAACTCGCTTTTCAAAATCTGTTCCGATTGGAGCCAAGGGCAAGTTGGATAAATCCTGAGACTTGCCTTTAAAGTAAGCATCTAAGCAAGTAATAACTGGGTCTAAAATGGGATGACTAACAACTGCTTCTATCGTCTCATCTCCTAGTCCTCTCTCAAAATGCTTCTGCTCCTGCACCCAAATGCCATACAGATATTGCTCGTCGGCAACCAAAGACAAGGTTCCTATTGGCGAAAAGTAGAGCATTTTTACGTACTTCTTTTGCATTATTTCTTCAATTTTTGATAAGCCAAGCGTTCGCCATCAACTGGAACTTTTCCGACCTGTTTAAAACCAAGTTTTTCAAAAATATGTTGCATAGCCTTGTTTTCAGCATGCGTATCTGAACGGAAATCAAGATAGTCAAAACCTTCAATTAAGCCCTCTAGGAAAGTCTGAGCAACTCCCTGTCCCTGCACATCTGTTGCCACAGCGATACGGTGAAAGACTAGGTACTCTGACTCCACAGCTTGCCAGTTGCCTTCATAAATGGCTTCATAGGCTGCCTCTGGACTCTTGGTCACAGCTGCATAAGCTAGTAGTTTACCCTCTTCCAAGGCTACATAGGCTTGACCTGAAATAATATCCTCAATAATAATATCAGCATTTGGATAGCCATTTTGCCACTGGTCACTACCAGCATCTGCTAAACATTTTTTAGCATCTTCCATCACCTGCATGATGGCATCTACTTCATTTGGAAAAGCTAAACGAATCTCCATCTTTTCTCCTCATTTCTGACTAGTTTCTCCCATCATAGCATAATTTAAGCCTTTTCACAAGCAGTTAAAACTTGACTTTCTGTTTTTATTATTTTATAATCTAGTTATCAAAACTAGATAAAAAGGAGTTGGAAATGAAAACTACCTTTTCCTACCCAAAATGGGCAGAAATTCCAAACATTGACCTCTATCTGGATCAGGTTTTGCTCTATGTCAATCAGGTCTGCGCTCCTGTCTCTCCAGATAAAGATAAGGGGCTAACAGCATCCATGGTCAATAACTATGTCAAACATGGTTACCTGACAAAGCCTGACAAGAAAAAATACCAACGCCAACAGATTGCCCGTCTGATTGCTATCACAACCCTCAAATCTGTCTTTTCTATTCAAGAAATAGCCCAGACACTTAATACTCTACAAAGTCAAGCAAGTTCAGAGCAACTCTACGATGCTTTTGTTGACTACATGAACCAAGGAATGGACCCAGCTAACCCTATCATCCAAACCAGCTGCCAAACCGTTAAACTCTATCATCAAACTCTAGACTTAATCCATCATACTCAAGAGGAGGTAATCCAATGAACACCAGTCTTAAACTCAGCAAACAACTCAGTTTTGGAGAGGAGATTGCTAATAGTGTGACCCATGCTGTGGGTGCAATCATCATGCTCATCTTACTGCCTATTTCATCCACCTATAGTTATGAGGCACACGGATTTTTATCCTCTATCGGCGTTTCCATTTTCGTTATTAGTCTCTTTCTCATGTTTCTATCATCCACCATTTATCACTCTATGGCCTATGGTTCAACCCACAAATATGTCTTGAGAATTATTGACCATTCTATGATTTATGTTGCCATTGCTGGCTCTTATACACCTGTCGTACTGACTTTGATGAATAACTGGTTTGGCTATCTGATTATTGCCATCCAGTGGGGAACGACCATCTTTGGTATTCTCTATAAAATCTTTGCTAAAAAAGTCAATGAGAAATTTAGCCTTGCCCTTTACCTGATTATGGGCTGGTTGGTTCTAGCTATCATTCCTGCCATTATCAGTCAAACGACGCCAATTTTCTGGAGTCTCATGGTAACTGGCGGACTCTGTTATACAGTTGGAGCTGGATTTTACGCCAAGAAAAAACCTTATTTCCACATGATTTGGCATCTCTTTATCCTAGCAGCATCTGCCCTCCAATACATAGCCATTGTTTATTACATGTAAAAAAGTTGAGAAATTCAATCTCAACTTTTTTCTTTACACATTTCGATAAAATGCTGGTGCAAGCGCACATCATCAGTCAATTCTGGATGAAAAGAGGTTACCAACATATTTTTTTCTTGGGCGGCAACGATTTGATCTTCAACTCTTGCTAGAATTTCTACATCTTCTCCAACACTGCTGATAATTGGACCACGGATAAAGGTCATTGGAATCTGACCGACTCCCTTACATTCTGCTTCCGTGTAGAAACTTCCTAGTTGGCGCCCATAGGCATTGCGCTCGACTACCATATCCATAGTTCCTAGATGACTCTCTTCCTGAGAAGTAATTTCCTTAGCCAGCAAAATTAAACCCGCACAGGTCCCAAACACCGGTAAGCCAGATAGAATTGCTTCTCGAATGGGAATCAGCATGTCCTGCTCACGTAAGAGCTTGCCCATGGTTGTAGATTCCCCACCAGGTAAGATCAAACCCAACAAGTCACTCTGATTTTGCTGAAAATCCTCTAAATTTCTGATTTCAACACTCTCGACACCTAATCTATCTAGCACTTTTGCATGTTCTGCAAAGGCCCCTTGCAAGGCCAATATTCCGATTTTCATCTATTTTCCTCGCTCAGCCATGAGAATTTGAATTTCATTTTCATTGATACCAACCATGGCTTCTCCTAAATCTTCAGAGATTTGAGCTAGAATTTGAGGATTTCGGAAATTAGTTACCGCTTTGACAATGGCACTCGCTCGTTTAACAGGATCTCCTGACTTAAAAATACCTGAACCGACAAAGACACCCTCTGCCCCTAATTGCATCATCAGCGCAGCATCTGCTGGCGTTGCAACACCTCCAGCCGCGAAGTTTACAACAGGCAATTTTCCATGTTCATGGACGTATTGAACCAATTCTACTGGGACTTGCAAGTCCTTAGCAGCAACATAAAGTTCGTCCTCACGTAAGTTTTGAATACGACGAATTTCCTGATTCATCATGCGCATATGACGAACAGCCTGGACGATATCCCCCGTACCCGGTTCTCCTTTTGTACGAATCATAGAAGCACCTTCAGCGATACGACGCAAGGCTTCACCCAAGTCCTTCGCCCCACAGACAAAAGGAACTTGGAATTCTTTCTTGTCCACATGGAAACGGTCGTCAGCTGGAGATAAAACTTCACTCTCATCGATATAGTCAATTTCAATAGCCTCTAAAATCTGAGCTTCAACAAAGTGCCCGATTCTGACCTTGGCCATTACTGGAATGCTAACCGCTTCTTGGATTTCCTTAATCATCTTTGGATCACTCATACGGGAAACCCCACCAGCTGCACGAATATCAGCCGGAATCCGCTCCAAGGCCATTACAGCTGCCGCACCAGCAGCTTCTGCAATACGGGCCTGTTCAGGATTCTGAACGTCCATGATAACCCCACCCTTAAGCATCTGTGCCAAGTTTTTATTTAGTTCATAACGATTTTCAGTCATTTCTTTATCCTCATCATTTGTATTGGTAGCTACCATTTCATTTTAAGTTAGATTAAAATGAAGTACAAGATAAAAAAAACGTAATTGTATGGGTACAGAATAGTTAAAAAACTATCTGACCTTAACTTAAGGCCAGATAGCTCATCAAATTTTATTTTTCAGCTGTAAGTGCAGCCATTGTGATGTAGTTGTATGGTTTGTTGAAGTGTGGCAAGAAGAATAGGTCTGTTAATGCCAATTTATCAATTGTCACATGTTCTTGGATAGCAAGTGAGAACATGTGGATTCCCATGCTGATTGCAGAATCGCGTGAAACCATTTGTGCACCAAGAATTTCACGGCTATCTTTGTCAAAGACAATCTTGATGGCTACTTCATGGTTATCATGTTTCATGAATTCTGGTTTTTGAAGATCGTTAAAGCCTGTTTCAGTTGCATTGTAACCAGCAGCTTTAGCTTTTTCAAGAGTCAAACCAGTTGAAACCATGTGAAGACCGTAGATAGAGATACCGTTTGAACCTTGAACACCGATTCCTTCTAATTCATGTCCACAAGCATTGTAAGCACCAACAATACCAGTACGAACTGCGTTTGAAGCAAGTGCGATGTAGCTTGTGTCTTTACGAGCGTTGTCATAAACAGTCGCACAGTCACCTACTGCGTAAACGCCTGGGATAGATGTTTCTTGTTTCTTATCTACAAGGAAGGCACCGTTACGGAAGAGTTCAATCTTACCATCAGCAAGTGCTGTGTTTGGACGGAAACCAACTGCAAGGATAACCATATCCACATCGAAAGTTTCTTTATCAGTAATCAAGCGTTCAACTTTACCGTCACCTTCAATTGCTTTAACAGTTTGACCAAGCGCCAAGCGGATGTTGTGGTCTTCCAAGTTCTTCGCCATCATTTGTGTGAAGTCTTTGTCATAGTAACCGTTCAAGACAGTATCAACGATATCAACAAGGACAACTTCTTTTCCAAGACGTTCAAAGGCTTCAGCAAGTTCAACACCGATATAACCACCACCAACAACGGCGATACGGTCAAGGTGTTGACTCTTATCAGACAATTTGTGAATCACTTCTTCAGCGTTTTGGTACAATTTAACGAATTGTACATTTTCAAGAGTTGCTTTAAATTCACGGTTTCCTTTAACAATTTCAACACCTTCGATTGGTGGCAAGATTGGTGTAGAACCTGTAGCGAAAATCAATTTCTCGTATGATTCTTTGTGCTCTTTCCCTTCAACTTCTGCTGTAACTACTTTGTTATCATAGTCGATTGAAAGAACTGGTGAATTCATGTATACCTTAGCACCTTTAGCTTCCAATTTTTCTTTATCAGAATAAAACAAGCCTTCAGCACCGTCAATTTGTTCACCAATCCAAAGAGCCATTCCACATCCTAGGAAAGAGATGTTAGAGTTCTGGTCAAATACAACGATTTCGTTCTCATTTCCAAAATTATCCAACATAGTATTAATACATGCTGTACCAGCGTGGTTAGCACCAACTACAACGATTTTACTCATAGAAAAATTCCTACCTTCAATTTTAAATTTACCCTTCTAGTATAACATTTACTGTTAGCGTTTACAAGAGTTTAGCTAATTTTCCCGATTTTTTTGTAAAAAAATGTAAATAATCTGTATTTTATCAGTCTTTCTTACAATTACTCTTTATTTTCTGAGCATATTTCTTGACAAGTTTACAAATTTTATTTGTGAAAACGCTGACTTTATGGTATGCTAGTATCATGGAAAGAAAATGTAAGGGGTTAAATTTAATATAAATTTACTATATTTCAGCCTTCTTTTCATAAGAGAAAGGAGTTGGTAGCTTGCCTCTTAGTTCACATTCTGAACGGCTAATGGGGACTACTATCACTATTTCATTAGTGGATGAGCAAGCCGATATCTTGCTCCAAAAATCCTTTGATTTGCTCAAAGAGTTAGAATATCGTTTCAATGCAAATAGCCGAGAATCGGAGTTGATGGAAATCAATTATCAAGCTGGAATAGCTCCAGTCAAAGTTCATCCTGATTTGTTTGAACTGATTTCACTTGGGTTAGAGCATAGCCTAGCGCCCTCTAGCCATCTCAATATCAGCATTGGTCCCTTAATTCAAACCTGGCGTATCGGTTTTTCAGACGCCAAAGTTGCCCAACCTCAAGAAATTGAATCGGTGCTACCTTTAATCAATCCTCATTATATCGAGTTAGATTCTTCCACTTCCACTGTGTTTTTAAAACAAAAAGGAATGAAGATCGATCTTGGTTGTTTAGCCAAGGGTTATAGTGCGGATAAAGTTGCCCAATTTCTTAGAGAAGAGGGAGTGACATCTGCCTTGATCAATCTGGGAGGGAATATCCTGACTATTGGAAAAAATCAGGCAAGAGGAAATCAGCCTTGGCAAATCGGGATTCAAGACCCAGCCAATCCGAGGGGAAATCACTTAATGACCATTCCCGTTGTCAATAAATCTGTCGTCACTTCAGGCATTTATGAACGTCACCTGACTGTCGATGAAAAAGATTACCATCATATTTTTGACAGTCAAACAGGATATCCTGTTGAAACGGAACTAGCAAGTCTAACTATCATCTCTGATAAATCTGTTGATGGAGAAATCTGGACAACTCGACTCTTTGGAGAAAGACCTGCTTCTATCCTCTGGCAAGTCGAAAGTTTGGAGGGCATCGAAGCTATCCTCATCGATAAGGAAGGTCACCTAAGCTGTTCTTCAGGAATTCCTACTCTATAGAAATAGATGTTTCAATGGAGTTTTAAAATCGTATTATGTAAAAAGAGAAAGGAAATCTCATGTTAAAACTTATTGCTATTGTTGGAACAAATTCAAAACGTTCTACAAACCGCCAATTGCTTCAATACATGCAAAAACACTTTGCTGAAAAAGCTGAAATTGAACTTGTTGAAATTAAAGACATTCCTGTCTTCAATAAACCAGCTGACAAGCAAGTACCTGCTGAAATTTTAGAAATTGCTGCTAAAATTGAAGAGGCAGATGGCGTTATTATCGGTACTCCTGAGTATGACCACTCTATCCCAGCTGTTTTGATGAGCGCTCTTGCTTGGTTGTCTTATGGTATCTATCCACTTTTGAACAAACCAATCATGATTACTGGTGCTTCTTACGGTACGCTTGGTTCATCACGTGCCCAATTACAACTTCGCCAAATCTTGAATGCTCCAGAAATTAAAGCAAGTGTCCTTCCAGATGAATTCTTGCTTTCACATTCTCTTCAAGCCTTCAACCCAAGTGGAGACCTAGTGGATCTTGATGTTATTAAAAAATTGGATGCCACTTTTGACGACTTCCGTATCTTTGTAAAAATTACTGAAAAATTGCGCAACGCACAAGCCCTACTTCGCAAAGATGCTGAAGACTTTGACTGGGAAAATTTGTAAGATAGGAGACCAAAAAGAATGAAATTTGTTGGACTTGTAGGATCAAACTACGATCAATCATATAACCGTAAACTCTTGGAATTCATCCGTCGTCACTTCAAACTCAAATTTGAATTAGAAGTTCTCGAAATTGACGAAGTTCCAATGTTTAATCAAGACGAAAAATGGGATGAAAGTTTCCAATTACGTCTCTTGTATAACCGAATTACTCGTGCTGATGGTGTCATCATTGCTACTCCTGAGCACAACCACACAATCTCAGCTTCTCTTAAATCTGTTCTTGAATGGCTTTCATACGAAGTTCATCCATTTGAAAACAAACCAGTCATGATTGTGGGAGCTTCTTACTACGACCAAGGTACTTCTCGTGCCCAAGTTCACCTTCGCAAGATTCTTGACGCTCCAGGTGTCAATGCCTACACACTTCCAGGAAATGAATTCCTTCTTGGTAAAGCTAAAGAAGCTTTTGATGTTAATGGAAATATCACAAATGAAGGAACTGTTAATTTCCTTGAAACATGCTTGGACAACTTTGTAAAATATGTGGGAGTCGTTTCAAAATTGAAAAAACCAAAACCAATTGAGCCAGAAGATTTATATTGTACAAATTCAATTGCAACTACCATCCAAGGTGTTGATCCAGATGATCCTGAATGGGTAGAAAAAGCTGCTGAACTTGTTGGAGCTGTTTCTGGAGATACTTACGTTAAATTAGACCACGGTATCTTGACAGTTAACCAACTTGACATGTTCTTGAAAGCAATGCCATTTGAATTAACATTTGCAGATGATAATAATCAATTTTTGTACTTTAATAACGCACACCAAGACCCAGATACAATGTTTGGTAAACGTGTCCGTGCTCAATCAGGAAATAGATTAGGAACAGTACACGGTACATTGCCAGATTCTAGAATGAAAAACGTTGAATGGGTTGTCGGCGTATTGCGTAACGGGGATCAAGAATATGTCCGTACAATT
The DNA here is from genome assembly GCF_946190285.1 of Streptococcus mitis. Lineage (GTDB taxonomy): Bacteria > Bacillota > Bacilli > Lactobacillales > Streptococcaceae > Streptococcus > Streptococcus mitis_CP. The sequence goes on from NZ_CAMHZX010000001.1 coordinate 593,294, forward strand.
GTACCAGGAACACCAGAAGGCGTTATTAATACCCATAATTACCAAGCAATGTACTATCCAGATGGTTCATATGCTGGAATTAATGAAATTATCTTTAATTTCCAACCATGGCTTGATTGGTACCTCAATACAACTGGTCAACGTCTAGTTGGTGGAAATGCTACAGCTCCTGCTGGAGGACATGGCAGTGCAGATGCCACATCTGGAGCTTCTGATGCAGGTGATGCTGGGGGTCACGGTGGTGGCGCAGACGCTACATCTGGCGCAAGTAACTAATAATAGCTTTAGGAACCGTTATGGTTCCTTTTTAAGTGACAAAAGACTAGCAGTTTGCGTCTGCTAGTCTTTTGATTATTATTTCACCTTTCTTTGTTAAAAGAAAGAATACTTATTATGAATTTGGATCATCGAGACTACGGCCATGTAAACCTTTTTCACGTTGTACCTGACGTAGTTTTTCTGGTGTAACATCGTTTCCTTCTTCATCCACAATTTTAATTCCTTCAATGTGATGGCGAACAGAACGACGATATCCTTCAATATACTCTTCACGTAGTTTGGCTTGTTCTACTTTTTCTTCTGGGGTTAAGCCTTCTGTTTTTTTCTTTTTGGCAAGCTCGTTAATACGATCAATTTTTTTAGGATCCATATTTCTCTCCTTTATGATAAGATTTAATCCGTTTAACAGATTTTTATTTGGTATTGATTTGGTTAAAACGTGCAAGTTTAGCTGCTTTTTGAGTTAAATGAGACAAGATTGCCAAACGATTTTGACGGACAGCCTGATCTTCGGCCATAACCATAGTATTTTCAAAGAAGGCATCAATAACTGGACTAAGCGCAAAGAGCTGTTTCAATTGCTGACTGGCAGCCCCTGACAAAACGAGTGATTCTACTGCTTCTGCCAAGATTTTCTCTTCTTCATTCTCAAAGAGAGCTGGATCAACTGTAGCAACTCCTTCTGCCTTCTCAGCCAAGTTAAAGGCACGAGAAAGTGATTCAACAGATGGTTTGAAGTCTTCTTCCTTGCTTGCTTCTACGAGAGCACTTGCCACTTCCAACATATCCGCCACAACAAAGTTTGATCCTGCAAGAACGGCTTCCTTGATATCTTTAGGAGTAGAACCCATCATCTTATCAACACGAGCCTTGATAAAGTCCATAACCTCTGCCTTATTTTCATAAGTCAAGCTGTCAAATTTCAATGCATAAAGGCTATCTATCAGCTCGTCCATAGCAATGTGCCAACCAAAGGCATCCAAGATACGAACCACACCTTGCGTCGCACGACGAAGGGCATAAGGGTCATTAGAACCTGATGGAATCAATCCTACTGAGAAGAAACTCAAAATCGTATCCAATTTGTCTGCAATGGCTAGAATGGCTCCAACCTTGCTCTCTGGAAGTTCTCCTTCGGCTGATGTAGGCATGTAGTGTTCACGAATAGCAGCTGCTACCGCTGGAGTTTCCCCAGCAAGAAGGGCATATTTTTCACCCATAATTCCTTGGAGCTCGTCAAATTCGCCAACCATACCTGTCAACAAGTCAAACTTGTAAATGGCTGCTGCACGGGCTAGGTCAACTGTTTCATCCACTGACAAACCAGCTTTTTCTGCCAAAAGTACAGCGATTTGACCCGTACGAATCATGTGTTCACGAAGGGAACCAATTTTCTCATGGAAAGTCACATTGTTTAATTTTTCAACAAGATCTGAAATGACCAATTTTTGATCTTCACGCCAGAAGAATTCACCGTCTTCTAAGCGAGCTACTAAGACTTTTTCATTTCCTTTAATGACATTTTCCAAATACTCTGCGTTTCCGTTACGAACAGAAATGAAGTTTGGCAAGAGTTTACCGTCTTGATCACGAACAACAAAGTAACGTTGGTGTTCTTTCATTGAAGTCACCAAAACTTCTTCTGGAACTTCAAGGTATTTGGCATCAAAACTTCCCATAAAGGCAGTTGGGTATTCAACCAAGTTCAAGACTTCATTAAGCAAATCAGCATCAATTTCGATACGTACACCATACTCAGTTTCGATTGCTTTGATTTGGTCAACAATCATTTGCTCACGTTCACGTGGATCTGCAATTACAAACTGCTTACGAAGGTCTTCTTCGTAGCTCAATGCTGACTGAATCTTAGTTTCTTGTCCCAAGAAACGATGACCACGGCTCACACGATCACCCTTAATATCAAGAAAATCCAAGTCAAACTCTTCTTCATCTAAAAGAACAGTCAAAGTGTGAACAGGACGAATGTATTCAAAGCTATTTCCAGCCCAGTGCATGCTGACAGGGAAAGTCAAGGACTTCAAGACATCTACAACACCAGGAACAATGGCTTCAACTGGTTGACCCACTTCTTCCTTAGTGACATAGACATATTCTTCACCCTTAATTTCACGAAATTCGATATCTTCAACAGTCAAGCCTTTTCCTCGGACAAATCCTTGAGCTGCTTTAGTGAAGTTTCCATCACTATCCAAGGCAATTTTCTTTGCTGGCCCCTTGAAATCTTCTGTCAAATCAGACTGTTTATCTGCAAGACCAGTCACACGAACAGCCAAACGACGGGGAGTTGAGAAGGTTTGAATAGCTTCAAAAGACAAGCGATTTTCCTTTAGGAAGGCTGCCATTTTTTCGCCTAGTTGTTTTTCACTTGGTGTGACAACATAGGCTGGTAATTCTTCAAGACCGAGTTCTACTAATAAGTTTTTTGTCATGTTTTTTCTCCGAAAAGTATCTTTTTATTTTCCAGTTTGCCTTATGTGATTGGCACGCAAGCAACCAACTTCGTTGTTTCATTGCTAAAATTGGAGTCAAAAGTCTCCAATTTTGCCTAGTATCCTTAGTTTCACTAAGGATACCTTCATCACTGCGGCAACTGGCCCAGGGCTCACTCTGTTCACCCATTTTCGTAATTTGTCACTCTCTTTATTCTGCGTCTTCTGCTAAGAGTTTAGCTCGTGTTGCTTCATCCAAAAGTGGGTAGCCTAGGCGTTTGCGTTCTGCGACAAAGGTTTTAGCTACGACGCGGGCCAAGTTACGGATACGAGCGATATAGCCTGCGCGCTCTGTTACAGATACTGCACCACGCGCATCAAGTAGGTTAAAGGTATGTGAACATTTGAGAACATAGTCATAGGCAGGGTGCACCAATCCTTCTTCCAAAGCACGACCAGCTTCTTTTTCAAACTTATCAAAGTTTTCCAGCAACATTTCTTGGTCAGAAATTTCAAACGAATATTTTGAGTGCTCATACTCAGGCTGGATAAAGATTTCTCCGTATTTTACACCATCAGCCCATTCGATATCATAGACAGAATCCACTTCCTGAATATAAGAAGCCAAGCGCTCCAAACCATAGGTAACTTCCGCAGTCACAGGGCCAGTTGCCAATCCACCGACTTGTTGGAAATAAGTGAACTGAGTGATTTCCATCCCATCAAGCCAAACTTCCCAACCAAGACCAGCTGAACCAGTTGATGGGTTTTCCCAGTTGTCCTCAACGAAACGAATATCGTGTTCCAAAGGATTGATTCCCAATTTTTCCAAAGACTCAAGGTAAAGTTCCTGGATATTTGATGGAGAAGGCTTCATAACCACTTGGAATTGGTGGTGTTGGTAGAGACGGTTAGGATTTTCTCCGTAACGACCGTCAGCAGGACGACGTGATGGCTCTACATAAGCTGCATTCCATGGCTCAGGTCCGATAGCACGAAGGAAAGTGTAAGGGCTCATTGTCCCCGCACCTTTTTCATTATCATAAGCCTGCATAAGCATACAACCTTGGTCATTCCAAAATTGTTGCAAAGTCAAAATAATTTCTTGAAATGTTAATTTCTTAGACATTGTTTACTCCTTTTTATATAAATTACTTGCGACACGAGTCTGCCTCGTCGATCATACGAGGCAAGATGAGTTAGTACTGCGTCTAGCTTAAACAGACCTAAAGCAGTAGGACTAGATAGAAAATCAAAGACTGATTTTCTTGAAAGAAGACTCAGGTTCAAAATCAAAAAGAACCGAATTTCAACACCCAAGCCTTGCGACTAGGGGCGTCAGAAACGCGGTTCCACCCTAATTTATTACTTCATTGTTTTTGAAAATACTACAGAAAGCGCCAGTTCTTTATTTTGCCCTACTTGGCTCCCACTATCCCAAGCTCGCTTGAAGAACGCCATAAGACTTTCTTTCCTGCTGACTATTATATCAAAAATTGGAACAATGTACAATTCTTTTTATGATTTTCTAGAAATCCATATCATCAACTCGTGGAGCACCAGACTGAACAGCAATTGTTTTTAAAGTTTCTCTCTCCTCATGACTCAATTCAATTCCAAAGCAATCAAGATTAGCCTGAATACGAGACGCTGTGACAGATTTTGGAAGCGGTAAAAATCCTTCTGCTAAGCTCCAGGCCAAGGCTATCTGAGCAACAGACTTTCCGTGATTTTCAGCTATTTCTTGCACTTCTTTGCTATCAAACAGTTCTCCCTGACCAAAAGGTCCCCAAGCTTCCAATAAAATTCCTTTTTCCCGACAGTAATCTACGACTTCCTCTTGATACACACCTGGCGACAAGCGTACCTGATTGACAGCTGGGACGATTCTTGATGTTTCAAGCAAAGCATCCAAATGATGGGGAAGAAAATTACTAACCCCGATAGCGCGAATTTTGCCTTCTTGATAAAGGTCCTCCATCGCTCTCCAGACTTCTGAATTTCGGACTTTCCATTGGTCATTTTCCCTAAGAGGTTTTGGATTTGGCCAATGAATCAAATACAAATCCAAATATTCCAAACCCAGCTTCTCTAAAGACTCTTCAAAAGCCTGACAAGCTTGCTCATAGGTGTGATTTGTATTCCAGAGTTTACTGGTAACAAAAATTTCCTCACGCGGAACGCCACTATCTTGAATAGCACGACCAACGCTTTCTTCATTTTTATAGATAGCTGCCGTATCGATATGGCGATATCCTGCCTTTAAAGCCTCTAGGACAGCTTGGTAGGCAATCTCCCCATTTTCAGCTTTCCAGGTTCCAAAACCCAGAACTGGTATTGTAACGCCATTATTTAAAGTATAAGATTTCATTATTTTTCCTTTCTATGTGAAGAAAATCCAAAGAAACAAATTCTCATAGAAAACTTATCTCTATAGATTTTTTGAATTATTGATCACGGCCGTAGTAAAGCTGGTGGGCTTTGAGGCGAGAGTCTAACAAATCTGGTACGGTTACAAAGTCATAACCTTGCCCTTTCAAATAGTCAATAACCTTCGGCAGAGCATTTACTGTCTCAGCATGGATATCATGCATAAGAATAATAGAACCATTCTTGACTTCACGCTGAATTTCTGTCAAAATAGCTGCTTCATTTTTACTCTTCCAGTCCAGACTATCCACATCCCACATAATAAAACTCAAATCGAGGCTATTACGAATGTCGTCTGTAATGGCTCCATAAGGCGGACGCATAAGTTTAGAACTAGAGCCCAGGACTTTAGTTAGCGCATCCTCAGTATCAGTTATTTGTTTTTTAGCGTCATCAAGCGAAAGTTTTGACAGCACTGGATGGCTCCAACTATGGTTTCCAATCACATGGCCATCTGCTTTCATACGTTTTAAAATCTCTTCATTACCAGAAACATTCTTACCTAAAACAAAGAAAGTCGCCTTGATACCATACTTAGAAAGAGTATCTAATGCTTGATTTGTCGTTGCAGGATTTGGTCCATCATCAAAAGTCAAGGCTACTACTTTACGATTTTTCTTTTCATAATAAGCCTTATATAGTTCTGCATCCTTATCTAATAAGTAAGAGGACTGAATAACTTCAAAGAAACTAGATACTGGCAAGGCAATCTCATCTAGATTTTCAACTGCCTGACTTGGATAAAGGATAATCTGACTATCCTTATAATCAAAATTCCATGCAGATAAGTCTTGGGCAGAGAATCCTTTAACAACCTGATCAATCTTTTCTTGTTCTAATTTCTTATCCTGTAAGAAAGAAGTCAGTTCTTTTAACAGCTTCTCTTTAGCCTTACTAGCATCTGAAAATAATTGATCAAGTGTAAAAGGTTTACCATCTTCTGTCAAATGCACTTTCGCTAGACTAGTTTTTTCAGTCTCTTCAACTTTTGACGAAGTTAAATCATAAACTTGTTTCATCACACTTCGGTTGACAATCCCTTTTAAAGTCGAATCCTGTTTCTCCGTATAATAAAAAACCAGATTTTCCTTGTCTTCTAGATTGTCTTTAATATCCTGTGTCATGATTTCTTTTACAGACGAAATCACTTGCTCGCCTTGAAGAGGATAATAGGCAATTACTTCAGCTTGTCCCTTACGAAAATGATCCTTCCGATTTCCCTCACTCAATTGATCATCTTTCTCTTTTTTGAGCGTTTCAATCTTTTGCTCAAAACTTTGCTTTGTATATATTTTATATCCAATCATCGATCCAAGAACACAAATGCTTACTGAAAAGATAGCTACTAAGGCTATTAAACTCATTCTTCTCTTATCGTGATTCTCACGCTTTGCTCTACTTTTATCCATAGAACCATCATATCAAATTCAAGCTATAATTTCAATGATTTTGGAGGAAATAGTATATTAAAAAAGAGGGGAATCCCCTCTTAGAATCTTATTTTACTGCTTCTTTCAAAGCATCTACTTTATCGAGACGCTCCCATGG